>CACZLE010000025.1 GCA_902781945.1 uncultured Eubacteriales bacterium
GATATTGTTTCATTAACAGCTACATTATACAGCAAAAAACGGAGAAGTTCGAGAGAACAACTCCGTTTTTTTTGTTGGGGCTTAGTGCAACAGCCCCAATAACGCGAAGCGTCATAGCCTCAAAGGGGAACCACTCGCATGAGCTTGCTCAAGGCCGGACGGGGTTCCTTTTGAGCTGGATCGCCCGAATGGGGCCATAATTTCTGTTTTCCGCCTTCTTCCCTTGACAAAGAGCCCAAATAAAAGAAAAAACGAAAAACCCCGCCGCTTGCGCGACGGGATTTTTTACTGGAGGCGCCGTCCGGATTCGGACCGGAGAATAAAGGTTTTGCAGACCTTCGCCTTACCACTTGGCTACGGCGCCATGAGGGAGAAGTCCCTCAAAAAATGGAGCGGTAGACGAGGCTCGGACTCGCGACCTCAACCTTGGCAAGGTTGCGCTCTACCAACTGAGCTACTACCGCATAAAATGGTGCCTCGAACCGGAGTCGAACCAGTGACACGCAAATTTTCAGTCTGCTGCTCTACCAACTGAGCTATCGAGGCAAATATTGTGGCGACCCGAATGGGGCTCGAACCCATGACCTCCAGCGTGACAGGCTGGCGTTCTAACCAACTGAACTACCGGGCCACTTTTGGTGGGAACAACAGGGCTCGAACCTGTGACCCTTTGCTTGTAAGGCAAATGCTCTCCCAGCTGAGCTATGCTCCCCCACTCCACGCATCGCTCGCTCTCGCTTGCGGTGCGTTAAATATATTAACGCATTCAGGCGATTTTGTCAAGCATTTTTTCAATATTTTTATCAAATCGAGAATTGAACGATCAGAACATGGGTCCTTCGCAATCCTGTATAGACCCTTTCCATGTGATTTCATGGGGAACAGCTATTCCTGACAGAAAGCTCTTCGCGTCCGGGGCCTTCCGGCCCGCTCTACGCTGAAAGCCTGCCACTGGCAGCCTTTCCGGGCGCTTCGAGCCCTCTCAGGATAGATGAATGGTGCTGCTGTTGCAGGACAAAAGCGCGTTATAGCTCAGGCGGTCATCCTGAATGTCAGGCTGGAACAGCTCGCCGTTGTCCTTGATAATGATCTCAGGCTTCCCAACGAACCGGAGGACACATTCGCCCAGCACCGTGTTTTTTCCGTTTCTTTCCTCCGTTTGGCGGAACAGGGATTGAAGAAGCGCCCCGACTTCCCCGATCTTTGCGCTTTCTATGCCGTGCTCGTTCAGGTTCTCCTGGATCCAGTTCCAGAGCCGTTCATATTCCTCGGGCTGATATTCAAAGGAATTCATACTTACCTTGCCATAGTCCGGGTCATCCAGCATATAGGGGATGCTTTCCCTGCCCTTCATGATCAAGACAAAGCTATAGAAAATCGCCATGGCCGTGATCTGGGATAATACCATCCCCTTCCCCATGGACACGATCCCGCCCTCCAGGCAGAAGTTGACGCAAAACAGTATGGGAAACAGAGCGGTTCGGAAGACGACCATCATGCAGGACCACAGGGGCTTCCCGGTATAACCGTAGTAATCGCTCAAAAACCCTCCGATGGACGCCGCGACCACGCCCGGAGAGCAGAATCGGATGCACTTGACCAGATCAACCCGAAGGGGCGAGTCCTCGATTCCATAGAGCAGAAGCACGGTATTCGGCAGGATCAGCAGTACCAGCGTGACCACCATGCCGCCGAAAGCGCACGCAACCAGCGCCTGCCGAAAGAGAGTCTTGATCCCTTCGCCGTTTCTTTCCCCGGTGTAGCTGGCCAGCAGATATCCCGCCGCCTCGGAGGGGCCGTTGACCATCTCATAGATTTCCAGCGTGGCGCAGAGCACCGTGTTGGCGATGAGGTAATCATTTCCCCAGAAAAGCAGGATGGCTTTGGTAAAACCGGCGGATACCACGGACATACAAATTCCGGCGGTGTTGTTCTTCAGAGAATACTGGGCGAAGCGCAGAAGATCCCTGAAGGAGAACCAGTAGCGCAGCCGGTAGGTATTGCTCTTTTTCAGGAAATGGATGGAAACCACGATCAAATAGCTCACATAGCTCAGGGCCGTTCCCAGGGCAAGGCCGCTCATTCCCATGGTCCGCGCCAGGAGCACGGAGGCGCCCACATTCACACCAAAGGAGACCAGGTACGCCACATAGGAAAGGGTATCATCTCCATCGGCGGAGATGATCTCATCCCAAAAAGTAGCCAAAGCCATCACCGGCGGGACAAAAATGAAAAGTCGGTAATACTCCCGGGCAAAGGCTTCGATGGCCGGGGAGAAAGTATAGTAGCTGAAATATAAATCCTCTATCAAATAGAATAGGACCGATTGTGCCAGCCCCAGCAGAAGCGTCGCGAAAAGGCCCAATGTAAAGAGCCGCCTTGCACGCTCATAATCACCGCTTCCCTCCGCGATGGCGCAAAGATTGGAGCAGCCATAGGTAAAGATCGTGGAGAGAAAGGTGCTTAAGGATATCAGCGGAAACACCAACGAAGTGGCCGCCAGTGCGTCCGTTCCCAAAACATGGCCTGACACAACGCCATCGACCATGGTCAGCCCAATGGCAAGCACCAGGCCAGCCGTATATTCAAAGGCTCGGCGCCCGTACTCCTTTTTCAGAAACGTGGGCTCGAAAATGGAGCGCAGCGCGGCGGAAACGCTCCCTTTTTCCCGGAGTTTCCTCCGGATAAAAATGCACACCACCAACAGGATCGTTCCGATCAGCGCCACGGAGACACAGGCGGAAAAGGTATTATCTCCCAAGGCTGCCACGTCTGTCAGCACATCCGCCTTGGTCCAATCATTGACGATAAATCCGAAGGCGAACATGGCGACAGGGATGGACGACAGGTACAGAACCGCGACATTCACCAGGATCTGAACAAAGTTGAATATCACGATCTGCCGGATGCCGAACTGATCCTCGTCCCGGTTCAATTTTCGGAATATGACGCCGATCAGCGCCACGGCCACCGCCTCCAGGGTGGCCACAAAGATATAATCAAAGCTGTGATAGGTAAGATAATCAGACACAATGCAGTTGAGAAAGGTCGCGAAGAATCCAACCAGCGGCCCGAAGAACACCGATCCTACCACCTCTATGGCTTCCCCCATCCAGATGGAGTCATCATGGGACAGCAGGACGATGAGACGATCCATGGAAAAGGCGACCAGGCTGATGACCAGTACCTGCAGGACACGTTTCCTAAAAGTCGGTAAATACGCTTTCATGCTTTTCTCCTCAAGAAATGCTGACCAATACAGCGCCTATGATCAGCATGAACAGGACCAGATATTGGGTCCGGGTCAGTTTTTCTTTCATCAGGATGCGGGCGCCCAGTATATCCAGAATGGGAAATGCGTTCCACAATACCACACCCAGCAGGGCGTCTCCGGACAGGGCGAATATGTAAAGCAGATCACCTGCGGCACTGAACGCCTGGCTGACGAACCGATACTTTTCAATTTTTCGGAAGGGATTGTAAATCTTTTTATGCCTGATCCAAAGATAGATCCATACAAAAACGGTAATAATCACCTGTACCAGCGTGTTGGCTGCAATAAACTCCATGGAGTCCACGATGCTGTCCCCGATCAGCACGCTGCTGACGAAGGAATCGGCTCCGTCGAATAGCGCGGAGACGATGGCCAGGGCGATACCGATTTTGAGCGCTGTCTTGCCTGATCCGGCGGGTTCCGAAGCCAGCCGCCCCTGCTTCTCCTCCTGATGGTCCTTGAGGGAGGGATAGATGATCGTTACGCCCAGGATCAGGATCAGGCCAATGGCCATGGTGGGAGTAAACAGTCTGGCCGCAAATCCCGCGTTCCCCGTCAGCAAGTGATAGACCACCAGAAACAGGATATAGAAAAGCCCATCCACGTTGGCGAAGGTATTCCTGACCGATACGCCCACATACTTGTAGGCCGCCAGCGCGAAGGACAGACAGGTGTAGCTGCATATCGGATTCAGAAGCACCGCCGGTTTGTTCAAAATGAGTTCATGGGGCATCAGTGCGGCCTCATCCAATCCAAAGAGAAGCAGAGCGCACAATACGACGGCATTGAAGATCCCATACCATACCAGGGTCTTCAGCGCGTCTTCCACGCGGGAGGAAACGGCTTTTTTTTCATACAGATCCTCTCCGCAAACCATCAGCATGGATAACAGCGTAAAAACAATAGCCATACGCTCCTGTGAATCTCCTTGTCGGTTTCCGTTTTGCGAGAACGCTCCTTCAAAACCGGAGGTTCAAAACTTTGCAGATACATGCGAATTTTAGCAAAACCGCGGGCTGGTTTCAACGGATTTTTACTCAGTTTACAGAAATATAATATACGGCAATGTCTTTATCAAATGGGGATTTCCACCATTTTATCGTAGATCCAGCGGGGCATGACGGCGCGGTACAGCGCCCGGTAAATATCGGCCATTTCCGCGGGATTCCGGGGCTTTCCCACGGGCAGGGACAGGATCTGAAACTCCACGTGATACACCCGGGCGGAGACGCCGGTATCCGTCAGGCCGTTTCGCAGATAGAAGGCCAGCCGCCGCAATCGCAGCGCGCGCTCGTCCTCGCTCTCTGCGTAATCGGGATGTTCCACCTCCAGCAGCACGCAGTCCGCCGCCGCCAGGGCGTCCGCCATCAGCGCCTGCAAAAAGCGGCTGCCCACGCCCTGATCCCGCTTTTCCGGCAGCACCGCCAGATAATCGAAGAGATACAGGGTTTCATCCTTCCTGCGCAGCCGGACAAAAAAGGCGTAAGCCGCAAGGCTGTCCTCCTCAAAGGCCCCGAAGCACTGATATTCGCCCCGGGCATAGGCCGCTTCAATGGCATCCAGGGGCTTGCGCTCGTCGGGCGGGAAATCCCGGGTGACGTGATCCGTGTAAATGCTCCTGATTTCGGGCAGGGAAAGGGTCTTTACCGCAAACACGCTCGTTCCTCCAAACAATGATGAAAGCAGTATACCACTTTTTCTTCTGTTACGCCACGTTTACAATTTATTCACCAATAAAATGAGAAACCATGCTATAATAAGTCCATCAACAGGAAAGGACGCGGGGCATGATCACGTTTTCGGGCATCACCAAGCGCTATGGCGCAGCGGCTGCGGTCAGCGATCTCAGCTTCACCGTGGATCGCGGGGAAACCCTGGGCCTGCTGGGCCAGAACGGGGCGGGCAAGACCACGGCGCTGAACATCATGACGGGCTACCTGGCCCCCACGGCGGGCACGGTGACCATCGGCGGCCACGACCTGATGGCGGAGCCCCGCCAGGCCAAACGGCTTCTGGGCTATCTGCCCGAGGTGCCGCCCCTCTATGACGAAATGACGGTACGCGCGGCCCTGCGCTTCTCCTGCGAGCTCAAGCTGGTGGTAGCGGCGGACATCCCCGGCCACATCCTGGAGATCGCGGACAGGACGGGGCTGACGGACATGCTGGGCCGCCGGGTGGGCAACCTCTCGAAGGGCTACCGCCAGCGGGTAGGCCTGGCCCAGGCCCTGTGCGGCGACCCCGAGGTGCTGGTGCTGGACGAGCCCACCAGCGGCCTGGACCCCCGGCAGACCGCCGAATTCCGTCAGACCCTGCGGCAATTGGCCCAGGGGCGCACGGTGGTGTTCAGCTCCCACATACTCAGCGAGGTCCAGGCCCTGTGCAGCCGGGTGATCATTCTGCATCACGGGCGCATCGTGTGTGACCGGAGCCTGAGAGCCCTGCAAAACGCCGAGGGCCTGCGGCTGCGGGCCGAGATCCAGGGCGACAAAAAGCGCCTGCTCCCCGCCCTGCGGACGCTGCCCGGGGTGCGGGGCGTCACAGCCCTGCCCGATGCCGCGCCCGGCGTCGTCTCCGTGCTGCTGGACTGCGATCAGCCTCCGGAAAAGGCCCTGTTCGATCTGTTGTGCGGCCTGCATATGCCCCTCCTTCGGCTGCAGGAAGCCCAATCCTCGTTGGAAGAAATCTTCCTTCGGCTCACCGCCGAAGGCTAAGGAGTTTTTCATGCTCGCCATTTACAAGCGGGAAATTCAATCCTATTTTTTCACCGCCTCCGCCTATGTGTTCATGGGGGTGTTTTTGGCGCTGGGCAGCGTGTTCTACGCCGTGGGCAACCTGGCAGCCCAAAGCAGCGACCTGCTGGGGCTTTTGTGGAACATGGGCTACCTGTGGATGCTGCTGACGCCCATTCTGACCATGCACACCTACGCGGGGGAGCGCAAGAGCCGCACGGATCAGCTGCTGTTCACTTCGCCCGTGTCGCTGACCGGCATCGTGGCAGGCAAATTTCTGGCCGGCGTTACGGTGCTGCTGGGCGCGGTGGCCTTAAGCGGCGTTTACGTGCTGGTGACGGCCCTCTATGGGCGGGTGTATCCTGGCGAAGTCCTGTGCGGTTATCTGGGCTTCCTGCTGCAGGGCTGCGCCTTTCTGGCCATCGATCAGCTGATTTCCGCCCGGTGCCGCGCCCCGGTCACCGCCGCGGTGTGGAGCCTGGGCGTCAACCTGGCGCTGTGGCTGCTGGACGTGCTGAACAGCGCCGTGAGCCTGACCCTTGTGAACCGCATTCTCAGCGCCCTGAGTCTGTACATGCGGGCCGCGCCTTTCCAGGAGGGGCAATTGAGCCTGGCCAACATCCTGTATTTTGTGGCGGTGATCGTATTGATGCAGTTCTTTACGGTGCGCACGCTGGACGCAAGGCGGTGGAGCGCATGAAAAAGATATTAAAGCTGCGCCGCCGGGCGGCCAATTGGATCCTGTGCCTGCTGGCCGCCGCTGTGGCCGTGGCCGCCGTGGGTGCGGCGGACGCCCTGGAAAGCCGTTTTGCCGCCCGCATCGACCTGAGCTTCAACAGCGTCACCACCCGGAGCGAGGCCACCACCCGAGCCCTGCAAAGCCTGGAAAAGGACGTGCACGCCTACGCCGTGGCCACCCAGGGCAACGTATTGACGGACCTGAACGCCCTGCTGGACCGCTACCAGGCCGCCACGCCCCATTTTACCTGGAGCCAGGAAAGCCTGAGCCGCAATCCGCTGCTGCTGCAATGGGTGTCGGACGACGTGAACGACAGCGCCGTCACCGGAGACTGCGTCATCGTGCGCTGCCCGGATACCGGGCGCACCCGGGTGCTGACCTGGGAGGATTACATGAGCTTCGGCTACAACCCCGACAGCGGGGCCTATGAATTCACCGGTCTCACCTACGAAAAAGCGCTGACGGAGGCCATCCTTTACGTGGCCGCCGACCAGATCCCCGCTCTGCAATTGCTGGCCGGGCATGGGGAACTGACCGCGGATGAGACCGCCGTGCTGGAGCAGAAATTGACCGGCGCCAACTACGCCCCCATGCGCGTGAACCTGAAAAACGGCGACACCCTGGACCCTGCGGCCCCGCTGCTGATCCTCTCTCCCACCCTGGACGTGGACGAAGCGGAGCTGGATTCCCTGACGGCCTTCGTCCAGGCGGGGGGCAGCCTGCTGGTCACCGTGGACTTTACCGACCCGGATATCCTGCCCAACCTCTACGCCTTCTATCGCCTCTACGGCGTGCAGCCTCTGCCCGGCCTGGTGGTGGCGGACGAAAGCGAGCGCTCGGGCTATTACAGCAGCCCCATCGAGCTGACCCCCACCCTGCAAAGCGTGGAGGGCGTCACCGACGGCATGGCGCAAAGCGGCGCGGACTTTTTGATCCTGGCCCCCGCCCGGGCCCTGGACCTGGTGGGCACGGAAAGCGCCGACCTCTTGATGTATCCGCTGTTGACCAGCGGCGAGGGCAGCTATATCCGCACCGCCGATGGCGACAGCATCGATATTTCCCGTCAGGAGGGCGACCCCGAGGGGCCCTTCGTGCTGGCGGCGCTGTGTGACCGGGCCTTCGGGGACGGCGTCCGCAGCCGGGCCTGCTTTATCGGCAACAGCGGCATGTTCCTCAATGACACCCTGTATAACCTGACGTACAGCAACGAGCTGCTGCAGCAGGCCCTGCGCGCCCTGATGGGCAGCAGCCCCATCGATCTGGATATCCTGCCCCGGGCCGCCGTCCGGCCCGCCCTGGCCGCCCAGGGCAATCCCGTGCCCGTGATCTTGCTGATCCTCCCGCCCCTGCTCATCGCTATCCTGGCCGTGGCCATCCTGACGCCACGGAAATACCTGTGAGCCCCGTTCGGCGGCGGACGCCGCGCAAGGTCCGCTCCTGGGCGCTGGCAGCGGTCCTGCTCGGGCTGCTGGCTGTGTTTGCGCTATTGTATTTTCTGCTGAAAAAGGAAAATGTGGACCTGCCTCCCCAGTACGTGGCCCAGCCCGTCACCCTCAGTGACCGGGAGGTGGCGGACATCGCCGCCATCGCCGTGGAGAACCGCAGCGGCAGCTATACCCTGCAAAACACGGATGCGGGCTGGCAGCTGGCGGGCTCGGCGGAGCCCCTGCGGGACGCCCTGCTGGAGCCCCTGGTGAACGACGCCGCGCTGATCGTGGCCGAGGACACGGTGGGCAGCCTGGACGAGCATCCCGAGTGGCAGCTTGCCCATTACGGCCTGGAGGACCCCGCCGCCCGGGTGACGGTGACCTTCGCGGACGGCGGCGGGCTGGCCTTCCGGGTGGGGGACAGCGTGCCCCAGGAAACCCCGGCCTATTATTTCTGTCTGGAGGGCGACCCGCACATCTATATCGCGGCCTCCGACATATACGACGCCTATATCACCACAGCCCTGGCCCTGCACGACGTGGCCGACCCTGCCCTGGACGGCGGGCTCATTGACCGTATCGCCTTCACGGGCCGGGACGCCTTTGCCCTGGAAAAGCATGCCGACGGCTGGTATCTGGCGGAGCCCTTCGCCTATCCGCTGTCTGACGCGGCGATGGACAGCCTGCTGGGTAAGCTGGAAGGCCTGCGCTTCGCCCAGTTTGAGGCCGAGGCGGCGGAGGCCGATCTGAGCCTGTATGGTCTGGAGCCGCCGGAGCGCACGCTGACGGTGGACATCGCCGAGACCGTGGTGACGGGATACGGTGAAAACGACGAAATCATCGGCGAAAAGCGCCTGCCCGCCTATCAATTGACCTTCGGCCTGGGCCGCGAGGAAAACGACGTGGTGTTCTACTGCCTCTACAAAGGCCAGGTGCTCAAGGCCACCAGCTTTTCCGCGGGCTTCCTGCGCACCCAGAGCTATGACAGCCTTTTTCTCACCAATCCCTTTAACGCCCCCACCAACGACCTGAGCCGCCTGGTGTGGGAGCGGGACGGCGTTCAAACCGTCTACGATCTCTCCCTCACCGAACGGGTGCTGCCCAACAATGCCCTGGAAACCGACGAAAACGGCAACGTGCTCTACGACCTGGCGGCGACGAAGGATGGCGCGCCCCTGGACAGCGACGCCTTCCTGGCCGCCTACCGGCAGCTGGTGGAGCTGCGCACCCAGGACCGCCTGCCCGCGGATTATACGCTGCCCGACACCGAGCCCCTGCTGCGCGTCACCCTCACCCGGGACAGCGGCGGCGTCCGGCAAATCGCCCTCTATCCCCTGGACGCCCTACACCGGGCCGTGGCCGTCGACGGCGTGGCCCTGTATCAGGTGGAAAAGGGCTGGGCGGAGAGCGTGGAGATGCCATAATGGAACGATAAACAGAAATTTGATGGGGAGGGTTCCGTTGGGGCTTTGCCCCAAACCCCACCAGGGAGGGGAGCCCCTCCCTGGACCCGGCTGCGGCGGATGTTGCGTGACTTGGATAACAAGCAGCTTCCCGCATTTACTTGGATAACGCAATCCACCGCTTCCGGGCAGCCAGCTTCGCTGGCGTGCTGTGCGCAAAGCGCACAGCGAAAACCCGCTGGACAGACCAGAAAATGAATAAATTCATTTTCTGGCTGGCCAACGGGTTTTCTTCTGCCCGGAAGCTCTCTTTGCGACGTTCAAGTTTCAGGCGCAGATTGTTTGTTGATATTTTCAAGTCGGTTCGCCCGCTGGGATGCAAGGGATGAAATCCCTTGCCGCAGGATCATAAGGGCCGCGGAGGCCCTTATCGTAACCCCTTGCCAATTTCCGTTTCTCAATTTTTCCCCATATAATTGGAAACTATTGACAACCCTCCCAACAAATGCTATCTTATCCACGGAGCCTGTTTGTCGGGGGAGAATGTCGATGCTGTTCAGTTCCATGATCTTTCTGTGGATCTTCCTTCCTGCTGTGCTGGCAGGAAGTTTTTTGCTGCGCAAGACCCGGCTGGTGAACCTTTTTTTGGTGTTGGCCAGCCTGTTTTTTTATGCCTGGGGCGAGCCGGTCAACGTGCTGCTGATGGTTTTCTCCATCCTGCTCAATTACGGCGCGGGGCGCTTGCTGGCAAAATTTGAAAAGAACGACCCCTATGAGGCGCGCAAGCTGGTGCTGGCGCTGGATATCCTGCTGAACCTGGCGCTGCTGGGGTATTTCAAATACCTGGGCCTGCTGGTGGAGGGCGTCAACGCCCTGCTGGGCCTCTTGGGGGCCAAGGCCCTGGAGGTCCCCGCGGTGAGTCTGCCCATCGGCATCTCCTTTTTCACCTTTCAGGCCCTGTCCTACGTGGTGGACGTGTACCGCCGCAAGGTGGAAGCCCAGAAAAAGCTGCTCAACGTGGCCCTGTATATTTCCTTTTTCCCCCAGCTCATCGCGGGCCCCATCGTGCGCTATCGGGAGATCAACGATCAGATCGAAAGCCGCCATGTGACGGCGGAGGATTTTGCCCAGGGCGCGCGGCGGTTCATCTACGGATTGGCTAAAAAAGTGCTGATCGCCAACGTGATGGCCCAGGGCGCGGACGGCCTGTACGCCCTCCAGCCCGCCGGCGTCACCGGCGGCATGGCCTGGCTGGCAGCCATCCTGTATACCTTCCAGATCTATTACGATTTCAGCGGCTATTCCGACATGGCCATCGGCCTTGGCCGGATGTTCGGATTCCATTTCTCCGAAAACTTCCGCTACCCTTATCTGTCCCGCTCCATCCGGGAATTCTGGCGGCGCTGGCACATCAGCCTGTCCACCTGGTTCAAGGAATACGTGTATATCCCCCTGGGCGGCAACCGCAGGGGCCGGGGCCGCACCTATCTGAACCTGTTCATCGTGTTCGCCCTCACGGGCATCTGGCACGGCGCTGGCGTCAGCTTTCTGCTGTGGGGTCTCTATCACGGCCTGCTGTCCATCCTGGAGCGGCTGGGGCTGGAAAAGGCCCTCAAAAAGCTGGGGCCGGTGAGCTGGCTGTACGCCTTCGCCGCCGTGGTTTTCGGCTGGGTGCTCTTCCGGGTGGAGGACGTTCCTCTGGCCCTGCAATGGGTGAGTCGCATGCTGGTCCCCTGGAAGTATACCGTCACCGCCTATCACCTGTTCGATCATATCACCCACAAGATGCTCTATTTGCTGCCCGTGGCGGGGCTTGGCATGGGGCCCATCCAGGCACTGGCGAAATGGCGCGGACTGAATCAGCGCTGGCAGTTTTCCTGGGTGGAGTGTCTGTACTGCCTGCTCCTTTTCATCTCCTGCCTGGGCGCGCTGACCGGCAGCAGCTACAATCCCTTTATCTACTTCAAGTTCTGATCGGAGGCTACCAATGAAGCATCGGGCGGTAAAGATCGTTTTTATCGTGCTGTTTCTCCTGCTTCTTTATGTTCCCACAGCCGTGTGGGTTCTGGCGGGAGGACGGCTGAAAAATGAAAACCTGGAAAACCGCGTCCTGGCGGAAAAGCCCCAATTTTCCCTGGCCAACCTGGAAAAGCTGCCTTCCCTGTACGAAAAATACTACCGGGATAACCTGCCCTTCCGCAATCAGCTTATTTCCCTGTACGCCCACGAGGAGCGCGCGCTGTTTTACAATCCCATCGTCACCACGGTGACCTTCGGCAAGGGCAATTGGCTGTACTACATCAACGTCAACCAGGGCAATCCCGTGGCCTCCTACCGGGGCGAGGACCTGTTCTCCCCCGAGGAGCTGCGCAACATCGTGATCAACCTGCGCAAGACCCGGGACAACCTCAAAAAGATCGGCTGCGACTTTGTGCTGCTGCTGGCGCCCAACAAGTTCCGCGTCTATCCGGAGTATTTTCCCGATTATTACGGCGAAATGGGCGAGACCAGCGCCATCGGGCAGCTGTACGACTTTGTAAAAAAGCACACGGACATCAAGATCCTGTACGCCTATGACCAGCTGATGCAGGCCAAGGCGGATTTTCCCGACGTGCCCATCTATTTTACCACCGATACGCACTGGAACCGCGTGGGCTCCTACACCGCCTCCAAGCTGCTGATGGATACGCTGAACATCCAGCTCCCCGCCCTGTCCCGGGAAAACATCGTGCAGAAGGAGACCCCCTACGCGGGCGACCTGACCAAGCTGACCCACCTGAGCGACACCATGGCCGTGGATCGGGAATACTACGTGAAGGACGAGGCCCGACCCAAGTACACCCAGAAGAACACCAACAACGGCCTGGTGCATTACGGCTGGTCCGACGCGGGCCAGGGCCGCAAGCTTTTCATCCGCACGGATAGCTTCGGCGAATTGATGCTGGAGTATCTGATGCCCTATTTTTCCCAGACGGTGGCCATGTACAACTCCGAATACGAGCACCAGGCCGTGGATGAATTACAGCCCGACGTGTTTGTGCAGGTCTGCCTGGAGCGCATCATGTGGGAGCAGCTGCTGAACGGCCCGCTGTACGTATTGCCGGAGGACCGCTGAAGCGGCACGCGCGGTTGCGCCGCCGGGCCCGATGGGGTATAATAAGAGAGTTTCAAGGTTTTGACGCGGAGGTTTTCATGTACAAAAGGATCCTTGCCTTGCTGCTGATGCTTTGCCTGCTTCCCGCCCTGCCCGCCCGGGCGGAGGAAGCGTTTTTCGCCTATTTTCCGGATGCCCGCTGGCTCCGTGTGGAGCCCAAGGCTGGCTCGGGCACGGTGGACAACGTGCCCGCCCGCACCATGCTGCGGCTGGAGCCCGTGGACGAAAAATACGCCTACACCAGCTATAAGGGCAAGGCGGGTTATATCTACTACAAGGATTACGTGGTCATGGATTACACCGACCCCGCCTCTCCCGAGGCCGTGACGGTGGAAGGCTTCTTCGGTGCGCCGGTGTATATGCGCCAAAGCCCCCTGAAAAACGCGCCCCTGGTGGCCCAGCTGCCCACCGACGTGCGCTTCCAGATCACCCACGTGACGGACGAATACGCCTATATCCTCTTTGAGGGCAAGGAAGGCTACGTGTACAAGGCCGACTTTGTGGAAATGGAATACAAAAAGGGCCGGGTGGATCCCTATATCGCCTTTGTGGACGAGCCCACCCCCGCCTGGTCCACCCCCTATTACGGGGCCACCCTGGGGGCCGAGCTGCCGCCCTATACCCCCATCCTGGTGGACGGCTATGACGGCGACCACATCACCGTGCTCCACGGCGGCCAGCAGCTCTTTGTGGAGGCGGGCGAATTGACGCCCCTCAGCGAGGATTACGCCCTGGAGCCCTTCCCGGCCCAGGTGGCCGCCCATTCTGACGGCCTGCAATATCCCCTGGAGCACGCCGCGGTGATCGCGGAATTTGCCCGGGACGCCGACGTGACCGTGCAGGCCCTGCACGGCGAATACGCCCTGGTGACGGACGGCAACCAGCGGGCCTACATTCCCTTCCAGCGCCTCAAATCCAGCCCCACGGTGGACGCCGCCATGGACGCCCTGGGCCTGCTGCGGGAGCGCATGGAGGGCCAGAAGATATTGGACATCGCCTTCTCCATGCTGGAGGAAAACAACCCCATTCTGCTGGCCTACAATGAATACCTGGGCGGCAACGCCGTGGCCCGGTTCCAGTACGGCTGCCCCTATCTGTGGGCTGGCTTCAATGAAAGCAGCCTGCTCCGCGCCCGGCATCCCTCCTCGGACAGCAACTATTATTTCACCGACCAATTGTATCTGGGCGGCTTTGACTGCATCGGCTTCACCCGCTGGGTGCACAGCCAGGCCGGCATGAAAAAGCTGCCCGCCATCTCCGAAACCCAGAAATCCAGCCGCGGGCGCATTGATGAAGTAAAAAAGCTGCCCTACGACCAATGGCACACGGTGCTGAAGGTGGGCGACGCCCTGAACCTGCATTACCGCTCCGGCGGCTATCACACGGGCCTGTACATCGGCACGCTGGCGGATTTCGGCTTTGATCCCGCCGAGCTGGGCGCCCTGGCCCCCTATGCCAACTATCCGCTGCTGATCCATTGCGGCATGAACAACTTCCACACCGCCTGGTACACCCAGTATTTGCAGGACAACCACCTGACCAGCGTTACCCCACCCGACGGCGGCGTGACCGTCTCCATCCTGGGCGTGCCCTACAAGGACGTGCCCAATACCGAAACCATGTGGGCGGGCACCCGCAACAAAAAGACCTTCTGGTGGTTCGATCTGCTGGGCTATAACCTTACCGTCATCACCCCCACGGACGAAAGCTACAGCTGGTACAACGTGTATCGGAATACGGAAAAATAAGAAGATCGGGAGCATCTCAATCGTGCTCCCGATCTTCTTATTTGGCCACTGTATGATTAGCATATGTCGCCCATGTTGGCTCATAGCTATCTTCTGCCTGATCTCCCCACATATCCCATCCTGAACGCTTTCCGCGTGCAAACAGCTCAAGATAAGGCCCAGGAGAACAAGATTCAATAAGCGGAACAATTTCATCTGGTTTTCTACTATGCTCTCGTTTAATGGAACGAATCAAGTTAACCTGAGATCGCGCAGGGTCAAGTGTCCTATTTTTGTCTCCTTTGATTCCAAACAAGAGAATTTCCGTTACATTTCTGAAATAAAAGCCAACTCCACGCCCATCCGGCATCCCATCGTGACGAACTTTTTCCCATATTATATTCGTCTTATATTCAAAGCCCCAAGCTTTCATAACCTCAAGGCCTTCTGGTAGCAAAGCATTCGGAACCCACAAATATAAATGGCTTTTTTCGGCAGATAAAGAAGAAACCGGCAAAGCCTTTATATCTTCAAGATTCATTGTCTCATATCTCGCAAGACGTTTATGTTCGGGTGCTATCTTTCCAGTTCTATTTTGAAACTGCCATGGTGGATCGGCATATATTGTCTTATATTTTTTCCCTTGCGTAAAGCCAACAAGACTATTAATCGTTTCATTGATAGCACTCATAACGATTCCTCTTTTTTATAATCCGAAATACATCCTGGCCGTATACCAATAGCAAGAATTGGACACCCGCCATTTCGTCTTGCCTGCAAGCGTGGTTCCAATTTGCCCATCCACGTAGTCGAAGCACCATATTTCTCCATAATTTCTTCGCCTAAGAAATTGAATACTTCATTTAGCTCTTCCGATCTCGTAACGATTATTCCAACATCTATAATCCGTGCGTCAAAATAGTTGCGCATAGCAAGCAGATCACGATCAAAAGTCTGGTCTTTACTGTTCCATTCAAGGTCAAAAGCGACTTTGTTTTTCACAAAATCTATATTGTGCCCATCAATATAGCCTTCTACTGTAATATTCTCCGTCCTTTCGGCCTTAAACCCCCGACTTCCACTTCTTGAACTGCGCTCGCCCTTTTTAATCAACAAATCCGCAGTGATTTTTATTTCTTTCCATCCTTTTGGAAACAGTATATTGTCAAATTTCTTAGGAATAGAGCTTTTATTGCCTCCTGCAGCAGTTATATCGCCTAATGAGAAAACAAACTTATCAAGACACTCTAATACCTCCTCCCATTCTTTCTGATATATATTTGTTAAAATCTGTATGGCGTGACCATAGTCATAAAATTCATATTTTCTTAGTAATGATTCAGACAAACCTGTTTGAATTCGCATTATCATCATCTCCTGATTTCACTTTTCCTGCACCAATAATATATCACATATTAGAGTTTATCTCAAGCTTAATTATCCTTTACCATATATATTTCCAAATAACAGCTGATTCTTTATTGCGTTTTTTTTTATTTACTTTTATAATCTATGTGGAAAAGGTGATTATCTTTTCCTACAACATTTCACAGGTGTATCATGTACGACATCATCATCATCGGCGCGGGCCATGCCGGGTGCGAAGCCGCCCTGGCCGCGGCCCGCATGGGGCAGGAGACCCTGCTTTTCACCCTCAATCTGGACGCGGTGGCCCTGATGGCCTGCAATCCCGCCATTGGCGGCACGGGCAAGGGGCACCTGGTGCGGGAGGTGGACGCCCTGGGCGGCGAAATGGGCCGCGCCATCGATGACACCACCCTGCAAAGCCGTATGCTGAACCGCAGCAAGGGCCCGGCGGTGCATAGTCTTCGCGCCCAGGCGGACAAGCGGCAGTATCAGAAGCGCATGAAGCGCGCCCTGTTCAGCCAGGAGCACCTGACCGTGCGCCAGGGCGAGGTGGTCAAAATCGAAACCGTCAATGGCCGCGTCACCGGCGTGGTCACCGCCACCGGCGATCATATTTCCTGCTGGGCCTGCGTGGTATGCACGGGCGTGTATCTCCACGGGCGCATCTATATCGGCGAGGCCCAATGGGACGGCGGCCCCCAGGGCCTGCTGCCCGCCAACGGCCTCACCGGCAGCCTCATTGACCTGGGCTTTGCCATCCGCCGGTTCAAGACCGGCACCCCCGCCCGGGTGGACACCCGCAGCATCGATTTTTCCGTCCTGGAGCCCCAGCCCGGGGACGAGCCGCCCGTGCCCTTCTCCTTCCTGACGGATCACAAAATCGAGAACCGCATGGACTGCTACCTGACCTATACCAATCCTCGCACCCACCAGATCATATTGGATAATCTGGACCGGGCCCCCATGTTCAACGGGGCCATCACCAGCACCGGCCCGCGCTACTGCCCCAGCATCGAAAGCAAGATCGTGCGCTTCGCGGACAAGGAGCGCCACCAGCTGTTTCTGGAGCCGGAGGGCTACAACGACGAGGAATGGTATGTGCAGGGCATGTCCTCCAGTCTGCCCGAGGACGTGCAATGGGCCATGTACCGCACCATTCCCGGCCTGGAGCATTGCATTTTGACCCGGCTGGCCTACGCCATCGAATACGACTGCATCGACAGCCTGGCCCTGAGCCAGAGCCTGGGGGCTCTGCAGGTGGCGGGGCTTTACCTGGCGGGACAGGTGAACGGCACCTCGGGCTATGAGGAGGCCGCGGCCCAGGGCATCCTGGCCGGCATCAACGCCGCCCTGTACGTACAGGAAAAGGAGCCCTTTGTGCTGACCCGGGATCAGGCTTACATCGGCGTGATGGTGGACGACCTGACCACCAAGGGCACCGACGAGCCCTACCGCATGATGACCAGCCGGGCCGAACACCGCCTGACCCTGCGCCAGGACAACGCCGACCTGCGGCTCACCGCCCGGGCCCACGCCCTGGGTCTGGCCAGCGACGAGCGCCTGCGCCGCATGGAGCGCAAGGCCCGGGAGACCGAGGAGATCACGGCCTATCTGAAAGCCGAAAAAAAGGACGCCCTGCTGCGGCATCCCGAAAACACCATCGATCCCCTGCTGCCCGATCCCGCGGCCTACACCCCCGGCGCCCGGGAGCAGGCGGAGATCCAGATCAAATACGAAGGCTACCTGCAAAAATCCCAGGCCGCCCTGCGGGAAGCCCGGGCCATGGAGGAAAAGCTGCTGCCCGCCGACGCCCCCTATATGGAGATCACCGGCCTGCGCATGGAGGCCCGGCAGAAGCTCAGCGCCCAGCGCCCCCGCTCCATCGGCCAGGCGGGCCGCATCCCCGGGGTCTCCCCCGCGGACGTGGCCGTGCTGCTGGTATGGCTCAAGAAGCAGGATAGTATCTAAGGGGTCCGCGCTTTCTTCTGAGAAGAAAGCTGCAAAGAAGCACCTGGCGAACCTGCTTGGAGATGCCTACAAACAATTTGCGCCTGTAATTGGGAATGTCGCCAAGCGAGCTTTCGGGCAGAAGAAAACTGGCGGCAGCCCGAAAAAATGAGCTTGCTCATTTTTTCGGCCCTACGCCAGTTTTCGCTGTGCGTAAACGCACAGCACGGCCAGCAAAGCTGGCCTGCCCGGAAGCGGTAACTACACTCCTGTTTCTTATGCAGATAGCTGCTTTTACGGCGTCAAACGCAGGTCTCTTTGTTTCTTTCTCTGACTCAGAGAAAGAAACGTACCCCTTCTGCTGGAGGAAAACATGCTGCACCGCTGCCCCCTGTTCACCGATCTGTCCCCGGAGGATACCCGGGAGGCCCTGCGCTTTTTCCAGGCGCAGGAGAAGCGCTATGCCCGGGGAGAGCTCCTCAAAAACCCGGTGGAGCCCCTGACCGCCTTCGGGCTGGCCCTGGAAGGCTATATCACCGTCACCATGCAGGATATCGACGGGCGGGAAATGCTGCTGGCCCACGTGGGGCCGGGGCAGACCTTCGGCGAATCCCTGTGCTATCTGCGGGAAAACGCCCCCCTGACCATCGCCGCCCAGACCGACGCCCGGGTGCTGTGGCTGCGCTGCGACGGCCTGCGGCAGGCGGCGGAGGGCGATCTGCCCCGGCTGCTGCAGGCCCGCTTCACCGCCATGCTGGCCCGGCGGACCCTCCGCATGAATGACCGCATCCAGATCCTGTCCCGCGGCAGCATCCGGGAAAAGCTGAACGCTTTTTTCACCGAGTGCGCCCGGGACGCGGGTAGCCCCAGCTTCGATATCCCCTTTGACCGGGCGGGCATGGCCGCCTATCTGGGGGTGGACCGCAGCGCCCTGAGCCGCGAGCTTTCCCGCATGCGGCAGGAAGGGCTGATCACATATCAGAAAAACCATTTTGTCCTTTTATAATTTGAAAAGGATACGCGCTTTCTGAGCAAAGACTTTTGGCATGTTTTCAGCGGAAAGCGAGCCGGAAGGCTCCGGGTACGGAGCCTCCTTTTCATTACTGTCCCAGTTTTTTCTTTGCGTTTGCGTTTCCAGCGGCTGCGGCCTTTTCATACCAGGAGCGGGCGGTGGAGGCGCTTTTTTTGACGCCTATGCCGTTTTCGTAAAGCTGGCCCAGGTTATACATGGCCGTGGCGTTGCCGCTTTCGGCGGCCTTGGTGATCCACCTGACGGCTTCGCTTGTATTCTTGGAGGTGCCGCGACCATTGAGATAGCAGACGCCCAGGTTGCCCATGGAGCTCACGTTGCCCAGCTCGGCGGATTGCTTGTAGAGGGCAAAGGCCTTTGGGAGATCCTGGGCCACGCTGCCGCGGCCATAATTGTAGATATCCGCCGCGTTGCCCATGGCGATGATGTTGCCCTCGTCCGCGGCTTTCAGGTACCAGCGGAGGGCCTCGGCGTAATCCTGTTCAATGATCTCACCGCGGTAGTAGTAATTGCCCACCTGGAGCATCAGATCGTCGTCGCCCTCCTCGGCGGCGGCAGCGTACCAGCGGACGGCCTCCGCGTAATTCTGTTCCACGCCCAGGCCGCTATAATAGGCGTCGGCCACATAGATATAGGCCCGCGGGTCGCCCTCGTCCTCCGCCAGGGTGCGGAACCAGGCGAAGGCTTCCCCGTAATCCTGCTCCACGCCCACGCCGTGCCAGAAGCACCAGCCCAGGATATAGGCCGCGTCCAGATCGCCCAGGGCAGCGGCATCCAGCAGGTTTTCCAGGCCCAGCAGTTCCATCATCATTTCCGGCTGCCCGGCGTCAATGTCGATATCCAAAAGGCTGATCAGATCGCTGGGGCGGTTATCCTCCGGCACTTTGGCGGGCGCAGCGGCGATGGGCGCGTTCCAGGCCGGGATATCCTGCTCTGCCTCCGGCTGTTCTTCAATCATTTCCTGGGTATAGCCGGCTTCCTCAGCCCGGCTGTACCACTTGTCCGCCTTGGCATCGTCCTGCTTGACGCCCAGGCCGTTCCGGTACATCTCGCCCAGCATATACATGGCCCTGCCGTCGCCTTCATCGGCGGCCAGCAGATACCAGGTGAGGGCCTGGCCGTAATCCTGGGCCGTGCCCTGGCCGTAGAAGCAGGCGTCGCCCACCCAGATATAAGCCGCGGGGTCGCCCTCCTCCGCCAGGCGCAGGAACCACGCAAAGGACTCGGCGTCGTCCCGGCCCACGCCCACGCCGTAATGGTAGCACCAGCCCAGGATATACACCGCGTCCAGGTCGCCCAGGGCGGCGGCCTCCAGCAGGTTTTCCAGGCCCAGCAATTCCATCATCTCTGCCGGGCGTCCCCGATCCATATCGACATCGCCCAGTTCAGCGTACCCCTCGTCCAGGCCGCTGTAACCGGCTTCCTCCGCCCGGTCCTGCCAGCGCTCCGCCTTGGTGTCGTCCTGCCAAACGCCCTGGCCCTCCCGGTACATCTGGGCCAGCATGGCCATGGCGCGCCCATCGCCCTCCTCGGCTGCCAGCATGTACCAGCGCAGGGCCTCGCCGTAATCCTGTTCCACCCCCAGGCCGCTGTAATAGGCGTCCGCCGCGTAGATGTAGGCCCGGGGATCGTCTTCCTCCGCCGCCAGGGTATAGAACCAGGCGAAGGCTTCCTCAAAATTCTGGTCCACGCCCACGCCGTACCAATAGCACCAGCCCAGGATGTAGGCGGCGTCCAGATCGCCCAGGGCGGCGGCTTCCAGCAGGTTTTCCAGTCCCAGCAGGGCCATCATCTCTCCCGGGCGTCCCGCGTCGATCTCCACGCTGGGCCTGGCCGCAGGCTTGGACACGGGCTTGGCCGTGGGGGCAGCCGTGGGCGCGGCAGTGGGCGCCGCCGTGACGACAGGCCTGTTTTCCGTGTAGTTCCGGTTATACTCCTCGGCTTTTCCCTTGTTGATATTGGCCACGAATTTCTGAATCCAATTCTTGCCTTCGGTCACATTCTGGGCGGTGCCCAGGCCGTTGACGAACATATAGGCCACGTCATACATGGCGATGGTCACGCCCGCGTCCGCCGCGGCGTACCACCAGTAAGCCGCCAGGGCGTCGTTCTTCTCTGTCCCCGTGCCGTTAAAATACATGTATGCCACGTCGCACATGGCGGCGGGGTTGCCGCCGTTGGCCTGGGCCAGCACGGAATCGAAGCAGTATGCCGAGGGGACCTCCCAATCGAAGTAAAACAGGGCGCGCTCAGGGCCCGCGCCGCACTGCGTCCCTTGCAGAAAATACTCCCGGGCCCTGGAGGCGCTCTTTTCAGCGCCGCTGGTTCCCCTGGCAGTAATATACCCCATATAGAAAACCGCGTAGGGATCACCACCCTGGGCGGCTTTCTTGGTCCACTTCAGGGCTTCCTGATGGTTCTGCTCCACACCCCTGCCGTAATAAAACATGGTGCCGATCCAATTCATGCAGCTGGGGTCGCCGGCTTCCGCGCCCTTGTACCACCAATAGGCGGCCAGGTTATAATCCTGCGCCACCCCTTCGCCATAATAGTATGCGCTTGCCAGGTCATCCATAGCCCGGAGATCCCCGGCCTCGGCTGCCGCCGTCAGAGCGGCAATATCCGCCGCATATGCAGGCATCAACCCTGCGCACAGCATCAGACACAAAATCAGCGAAATGATCCTTTTCATGGCCGTTCTCCTTTTTCTATTGTCAACGCAGGTAAAATGAGCTTCAATATTTATTCTCAATATAGCATTCCCTATACATCCTGTCAATGCTCATTTGTTGCGAAGATCAACAAAGCGTTGCAAAGAGCCGCAAGGATCATGTATAATACAAAAAAACGCAGGAGGACTTTCCCCATGACACAGGATGAACGCATGGCAAAGGGCTACCTTTGGTATGATACCGGCGCTTACTTTGAGGAGCAGGCCCGGGCCAAGGATCTGATGTATGAATTCAACCATTCCCGTCCCTCCGAGGAGGAAAAGCGCCGGGAGCTGCAAAAGCAGATGTTCGGCAGCATCGGCGATCACTGCATCATCCAGCAGCCCGTCACCATCATGCGCGGCAAAACCGTGCGTATCGGCGACTACTGCTATTTCAACAGCAACACCTTCTTTGTGGACGATTACGATATCACCATCGGCGATTGGGTGCTCTTTGGCCCCAATGTGACCATCGCCACCACGGGCCATCCCATCGATCCGGAGCTGCGCGCCACTGGGGCCATGTATTCCTTCCCCGTGCGCATCGGCAATGGCGTTTGGATCGGCAGCAACACGGTGATCATGCCCGGCGTCACCATCGGCGATAACGCCGTCATCGGCGCGGGCAGCGTGGTGACCAAGGACATTCCCG
Source organism: uncultured Eubacteriales bacterium (assembly GCA_902781945.1). GTDB lineage: Bacteria > Bacillota > Clostridia > Christensenellales > Aristaeellaceae > SFMI01. The sequence goes on from CACZLE010000025.1 coordinate 22,164, forward strand.
CAAACGTGGTGGCCTTCGGCAATCCCTGTCATGTGCACCGCCCCATCACCGAGCGGGACAAGAAATATTACTACCATGACCGCTGCGTCGATGAGATGGAGGGCATGGTGATGCGGACGGAGATCTTTGACGAATAAGGAAAAAACGCGCTGTTTTCAAGGTTGGAAGCTGCCTGGGAAGGGGGACGCGCTTTCTGGAGAAAGTCGTAACCCTTCCCAGGCAATTTTTGTTTGCAATCTATTTGGAAACTAAAAAAGCCCTCCCGAAGGAAGGCTTAAAAAGGCATTATTCCTGCTGCGCGGCGGCCATGGCCTCCAGGCGGCGCTTGGTGACGATGGGCAGCTCCACGAAGGGCTTTACGCCTTTCACGGCGTCGCCGGGCTGGATGCGGGCGTCGTTATTGTCGGTATCCAGCAGCAGGTAGCGGTCATTGCCCATGCCCAGCTCCTTCATGTAGGAAAGCTGGCGCAGGCCGTGACGGGTGAGGATGCGCTCCCGCAGGGCGGCGCCGTCCTTTTCATCCAGGGCGAACACCAGATCGACGCAGGCCTGGTCCAGGGCCAGGATATCGGTGGAGGCCAGGATGCCCACATTGGGGGTCACGACCTTCTCCGCCAGGCAGCCCGCGCAGTCGCAGTCCACGCTCATGTTGCGCATGACGTTCACGTAGGTTACCTGCTTGCCGAAATGATCGATGGTGGCTTTGGTGGATTCGGCGATGCGCTCCATCAGCTCTTCCTCGGCGATGGTCCACATGTCCTCCTCGCCGCCCTTGCCCGCCAGGCGGGAATGGATGGCAGCCTTGCCGATGCGGCCATCCGCGCAGCCGATGCCGATGTTTTTGTTGCTGCCGCCGAAGCCGCCCATGGTGTGGCCCTTGAAGTGGGTCAATACCAGCAGGCTGTCGTAATCGGGCAGGGTTTTGCCCACGGTCATGTGGTCAAACCACTTGCCGCCCTTCACGGGCAGCTCGGTGGTGCCGGTGCTGTCGGTGATGTCCACGGGGCAGAAGGTCCAGCCGTTCACCTCCAGGGTTTCCCGGTGCAGCTCGGTGGTGTAGCGGTCGCCCTCATAATAGGTGTTGGTCTCCACGATATGGGCGTCAGGATAATCGGTTTTCACCAGGTTCTCCACCCACTCGTGGGGGATGATGTTGGGGCCGTACTTTTCGCCGGTGTGCAGCTTGATGGCCACCTTGCCGCGGATGTTGGCGTTTACCCGCTCCACCATCTTTTTGAGGCCTTCCGCGCTCAGATCCCGGGTGAAATAAACAATGCTCTCATTGCCCGTGCGCTGATCATAGGGGATATACTGATCGCCGCCGGTGCCGGGTACTTTTTCAAAATCGCTCATGGAAATGCAGCCTCCTTTTTTATAATGAAATAATTATATCAAAAACATTGGGGATCGCGCAATCTTTTTATTCGGCGTTGAGTTTCAGCGCCAGGTTGTTCAGGTTCAGGGAATAGGTGTAGCTGGCCTCCCGGGCCATGGCCCGCACCAGGCGGATGCCCAGGGCGTCCTGATCGCCCTCCAGCACATAGTGCACCGGGTCAAAAGCGCCGCAGTCATCCCGGAAGCGCAGCACCCAGTCGTTCTTTTTATGCAGGATGCGCACGGACAGATGATGCTTTTTGCCGTCCTGGCTGAAACCGTGCTGGATGGTGTTGCTGGCCATCTCCTCGATGCACAGGGCGATGTGGCTGCTGACCTTGGGGCTCTGGCCATGCCGGAGGCAGAACCGCCGGGCCTTTTCGGACACGGCGGCCACTTCCTCCATGGTGTAGATGTCGGCTTCCAGCAGGTTTTCCGGGGTCACGCCGAAATCCGGCTTCAGCAGCAGATACGCGCCGTCTTTCCAGGGTGCCTTTTTTGTTTTGACGTATACCAGCAGGCCGATGCATACCACCGTCAGGATCTCGCCCAGCGGGAAATACAGCCAGGCGCCGGTGGTGCCCATGGTCAGGCCGAAGATCAGCGCCACGACGGTGGGCAGGATGGCGCCCTCCACCAGGGAAAGGATCTCCGTCAGCCCCACGCGGCCCGTGGCCTGATAGGCGTTTTTCAGGGCGTTGTTGATGCAGCAGGCGATCAGGCCCCCGGCGTACATCCGCAGGCCCAGGATGGCCATCTCCCGGGCCGCGCCTTCCTCCGAGATGAACAGCCCCGCGAACAGGGGCGCGCCCACCACCAGCACCGCGCCCATGGCCAGGCCCAGCACCACCGCGTAGCGGAACAGCAGCGCCATCAGTTCCTTGAGGGAGCTGCGGTCCTCTTCATTGAAGAAAATGCCGGAAAGGGTCAGGGATACGCCGCCCACGCCGGTATTGATGCAGCAGGCCGCGTTGCCGATGGAGCTGATCACGGCGAAGGCCGCCATGGCCGTTTCGCCGTTGATGCCCTTGAGCAGCCGGTTCATGGCGAACACCAGCACCACCGAGGAGGCCATGCCGAACACCGCCGGAACGCCGCTCTTGAACAATTCGGCGATCTTGGCCCGGGTGATCAGCCTGCGGGAGAAGCGGAACACGCACTTGCGGGACAGGAAGTAGAACAGCGAAATGATCAGGGCGATATAATAGCTGAGGGAGGAGGCCAGGCCCATGCCGAACATGCCGCCGTGGAACACCAGCACGTTCAGCAGGTCCAGCGCCACGTCCGCCACCGTCATGCTCAGCACGGCGGCGATCAGCAGACCGCTCTGGCCCGCCATTTGCAGGAAGGGCACCAGCACCAGCGCGCCCATGCTGGCGGGAGCGCCCAGGATGAAGCCCGCCATGTAATCCTTGGTCTGGACATAGAGCTCGCCCTCGCTGCCCGCGCCCATGGCCGTGGCGATGGGAGAGCGCAGCAGCAGCACCAGCACCATGAACGCCAGGCTGAAGCCCGCGGTCAGGGCGATGGCCGCGGAATAGCCCGCGTTGGTCTCCTCCTGGGAGCCGCGGCCCAGGGAGCGGCTGCACACCACCTGCACGCCCGCGCCCAGCATGGTGCCCAGGGCACCGATGACCAGCAGCACGGGATTGGCCGCGCTGTAGGCCGCCAGGGACTGCACGCCCAGGAACCGGCCAATCATGATGTTGTCAATGAGCAGACAAAGGGAAACGGTCAGCGCGGAAAAAATCTGGGCCGTCAGCATTTGACGGACAAGTTTGCGGATCATAATGCCCTCCTGTGAAAAAAAAAGTCCGTCTATCATTATAATAGGATACAGCGCAAAAAACAAGCGGTTTTTGCGCTCATCCTGTGCGCTGATGAAAGCAAAGTACAATAAACAGAAAATTGGCGGAGAAAGGAACGCCCCCGTCCGCCCTTTCTTCGATTCAGTCCAGCTCCACCTCCACCGCTTGATCCAGCGTCAGGCTGTCGGGGGTGACGAGACAGTCCCGGGCAAGCACCTGCACGCCTGCCTCGGCGGCATGGCGCAGGGCGTCGGCAAAGGCGGGATGGGTGCGGCGGTTGGGGCGGAAAACATGGACGCCCTTCATCTGAATGACGATGAGCAGGACGGCTGCATGGCCCGCCTGCACGGCGTTTTCCAACTCGCGCAGATGCTTGACGCCGCGCTCGGTGGGGGCGTCGGGGAAAAGCGCCACGCCGTCCTCCTCCAGCGTGCAGCCCTTGACCTCCACATAGAGCTTCTTTTCGCCCAGGTTCGCGCAGAAATCCAGCCGGGACTCGCCGAAAACCGCCTCCGGACGCAGGCCGGTGATGCCCGGAAACAGCCGGGGCAGGGCCTCCGCGGCGGCCTTGTTGGGGGCTTGGCTGTCCATATTGACGAGCAAATCGCCCTTTTCCACCGCTACCAGATCGTATCGGGTCTTGCGGGCGGGATTGACGCCCTCCGCCAGCCAGACCCGGGTGCCGGGGATCAGCAATTCCCGGCAGCGCCCGGTGTTTTTTACATGTACGGTTTCCGGATGGCCGTCGATGCGCACGCTGGCGATGAATCGGTTGGGCCGGGCCGCGAATTCCGCGGGGATCACATGTTGATACAGTTTCATGTTTTCGCCTCCGTCAGCCGCATGATACACGCGGGAAGCCCCTTGTGTCAAGGCCGCGGCCCATGGTATAATGCCCCTTGGAAAAAATCCAAGGAGCGCGCCATGGAAGACTACAACAAGATCCTTTTGACCATCGAATACGACGGTTCGGGCTTTGCGGGCTGGCAGCGGCAGGCCAATTTTCGCACCATTCAGGGCGAGGTGGAAAAGGCCGTGAGCCGCGCCGTGGGCCGGGAGACCACCATCTGGGGGGCCAGCCGCACGGACGCCGGGGTCAACGCCACGGGCCAGCGGGCGCATTTTTACAATTACAGCACCATTCCGGCGGAGAAATTCCCCTTTGTGCTCAACACCATGCTGCCGCCGGACGTGCGCATCCGCGCCGCCCGGGAGATCCCGGAGGGCATCCATGCCCGCTTCTCCTGCCGGGGAAAAATCTATACCTATCGCATTTTCAACAACCGCCACGCCAGCGCCATGCGGCGGCATTTCACCACCCATATCCCGGTGCCGGCGGACGAAAATAAAATGCGGGAGGCGGCCCGCCGCTTCCTGGGCACCCATGACTATGCCGCCTTCCAGGCCGCGGGCGGCACGGCAAAGACCACCATCCGCAGCATTTACGGCCTGGATGTCACCCGCCAGGGCGACGATATCACCCTGGTCGTGCGGGGCAACGCGTTTTTGTATAACATGGTGCGCATCATGGCGGGCACGCTGATCGCCATCGGCCAGGACCGCCTGTCCCCGGACTGCATCGACGAGGCCCTGGAAACCGGCAACCGCCTGGTGCTGGGCGTCACCGCGCCCCCGCAAGGGCTGGAGCTGACCAGAATCTTTTATGACCTGCCCGGAGAGGAGCCGCCAGGGGATATGCGGTAAAATTATCAAATTATCCCGCATTTTGCTCTCAAACCGCTTGTGTAATCGATAAAAATGGGTTATAATTGACGTGTTGTGGGCAAAAAAGGCCCGCGAGATCGAACCAGTTCCCGATTTCAATTGAAAAAGGACGTGTCCGTACAGGGCAAAAAAGTGCTGGTGCGCGTTGACTTCAACGTGCCCATGGACAAGGAGACCGGCACCAAGATCACCGATGAAAACCGCATCCTGGGCGCTCTGCCCACCATCAAATACCTGGTGGACAACGGCGCGGCTGTGATCCTGTGCAGCCATATGGGCAAGCCCCACAATGTGTTTAACGATACCCTGAAGCTGAACAAGAAGGAAAAGGCCAAGATCGAAGCCCTGCCCGCCGAGGAGCAGGCCGCCGCCACCGAGGCCGCCCTGGAAAAGGCCAAGAAGGACGTGAAGAAGCTGTCCCTGGCGCCCGTTGCCGCCCGCCTCAGCGAGCTGCTGGGCCAGGAAGTCATCATGACCAAGGACGTCATCGGTCCCGACGCTCAGGCCAAGGCTGCCGCCCTCAAGCCCGGCCAGGTGATGCTGCTGGAGAACCTGCGCTTCCATGCCGAGGAAGAAAAGAACGATCCCGCCTTCGCCAAGGCGCTGGCTTCCTTGGCTGAATTGTACGTGAACGATGCCTTCGGCACCGCCCACCGCGCCCATGCCTCCACCGCCGGCGTGGCCGATTATCTTCCTGCCGTCAGCGGCTATCTGATCGAAAAAGAGCTCAAGTTCTTGGGCGGCGCGCTGGAGAATCCCCAGCGTCCCTTCGTGGCCATCCTGGGCGGCGCCAAGGTCAGCAGCAAGATCGGCGTCATCACCAACCTGATCGACAAGGTGGATGCCCTGGTCATCGGCGGCGGCATGGCCTATACCTTCATCAAGGCCATGGGCGGCTCCGTGGGCGACAGCCTGCTGGAAGAGGACAAGATCGACCTCTCCAAGGAGATCATGGAAAAGGCCAAGGCCAAGGGCGTCAAGTTCCTGCTGCCCATCGACACCGTGATCGCGGACGAATTCAGCAACGACGCCAACACCAAGGTGGTGCCCACCAGCGAGATCCCCGACGGCTGGCAGGGTGTGGACATCGGCCCCGAAACCCAGAAGCTCTTCGCCGAGACCATTAAGTCCGCCAAGACCGTGGTTTGGAACGGCCCCATGGGCGTGTTTGAATTTGCCAACTTCGCCAAGGGCACCATCGCCGTGGCCGAAGCCCTGGCGGAAGCCGACTGCATCTCCATCGTGGGCGGCGGCGACAGCGCCGCGGCTGTGACCCAGCTGGGCTTCAAGGACAAGATCAGCCACATCTCCACCGGCGGCGGCGCTTCCCTGGAATTCCTGGAAGGCAAGACCCTGCCCGGCGTTGCGGCGCTGAACGACAAATAATATATCCCATTGAGAGGCCGTGCAAAGCGGCCTCTCAATCGGTCCAGAATTTGAAAGGAGATAATTATTATGCGCACTCCCATTATCGCCGGCAACTGGAAGATGAACAAGACCCCCAATGAAGCCACCGAGCTGATCCAGGAGCTCAAGCCCCTGGTGAAGGACGCCAAGTGCACCGTGGTGGTGTGCGTTCCCGCCCTGTGCGTGCACGCGGCCAAGCAGGCCGTGCGCGGCAGCAAGATCAAGGTGGGCGTGCAGAACATGCACTGGGAGCCCAAGGGCGCTTACACCGGCGAGCTTTCCGCCGATATGCTCAAGGCCTGCGGCGTGGACTATGTGATCGTGGGCCACTCTGAGCGCCGTCAGTACTTTGGCGAGACCGACGAGACCGTCAACAAGCGCGCCCTGGCCGCCATCCATGCGGGCATCACCCCCATCATCTGCGTGGGCGAGCGCAAGGAACAGCGCGAAAACGGCTACACCGACGACCTGGTGGCCTATCAGACCCTGACCGCCCTGACCGGCATGACCCCCGACGAGATCAAGAAGGTCGTCATCGCCTATGAACCCGTGTGGGCCATCGGCACCGGCCTCACCGCCACCGACGAGCAGGCCAACGAGACCATCGGCGTCATCCGCGCCGCCATCGCCCGCAAGTACGGCAAGCGCGTGGCCGACAAGGTGCGCATCCAGTACGGCGGCAGCATGAACCCCAAGAACGCCAGCGGCCTGATGGCCCAGCCCGAGATCGACGGCGGCCTGATCGGCGGCGCGTCCCTCAAGGCTGAGGACTTCAGCAAGGTCGTCAATTTCTAATACCGATCGCTGAAAAGCAACATGCATGTTGCTTTTCAGCGGCACGTCAATTTCTTGTAAAATGGGCCTTTTAGTGCATTTTGCACTGAAAGACCTCATTTTACGGCCAGAAATTGACATAGGAAGCAACCTTCGGTTGCTCCTCGGCGACGTACACGCCGTCGCCTGCGGATTGAAATCAAGGGGCTTCGCAGCCCCTTGATGATTCCTGCCGAATTAGTCTGCTTTTTATATTCATAAGGAGCTATAAATGGAATTAACCGGAAAACAGCGGGCCGCCCTGCGCAGCCTGTGCAACACCCTGCAGCCCGTGCTCTACATCGGCAAGGAAGGCGTCACCGACGGCACCGTCAAGGAAGCCTACGACGCCCTGGAGGCCCGGGAGCTGATCAAATGTTCCCTTAACGACGCCGCTCCCCTCACCGCCCGGGAAGCCTGCAGCCTGCTGTGCGAAAAGCTGGGCGCGGAGCCTGTGCAATGCATTGGGCGCAAGTTCAGCATCTATCGCCGCAACGAGAAGGAGCCCAAGCTGCAATTTTGATCCCTGACAGCCCAGGGCTGTCCCCATGTGTATAAGCAAGCGGAGCCGACAGATTGCCGGCTCCGCTTTTTGCGTTGGCGCTCTATTGAAGGTCAGTCGATCCGCTGCGGGATAAACTGCAGGGTTTCGCCGCGGACCATGCCGCGGTCAGTGATGATGATGCCGGGGCGCACGGGCAGGGCCAGGATGGCGATGGCCAGCAGCATGGGGCTGCGATGGTCGCTGGCATATTCCACGGCCTCGTCCATCTTCTGGATGGCGGGGGCCAGCTGATCCACGGGCAGCGGGCTCATCAGGCCGGCCACGGGCAGGGGCAGGGAATAGACCACCTTGCCGTTTTCCACAAAGCACATGCCGCCGCCGATGCGTTCCAGCTCCTTGGCAGCCACGTAAGCGTCGTTGATGTCGCGGTAGGCGATGGTCATGTTGTGGCTGTCGTGGCTGATGGTGCTGGCCACGCAGCCGTGCAGCAGATAGAAGTCGCTGCAGATCACGGTGGTCATATCGCCGGAGCCGTGGCGGTTGACCACGCTGATATACTGGTTTTCGCTCAGATCCGGGATCACCACCCGGCCATTCTCCACCGGGAAGGACTTGTACACCAGCTCCTGGCCGGGCTTCATGCTGTCCCGGGAGGCGCTGAACACCAGCAGCTTTTCTTCCTTTTTATCGCTGCGCAGGCCGAAAACCTCGGGACCGGTGATCTGGGGGATGTTGACGGTGTTGACGCCGGGCATGGCCGCCTCGTGGGCCGCCTCGCCCACAAGCTGGCCGTCCTTGGCCACCAGCTTGCCCGCCACGTACACGGCCAGCGGGCGCTTGTCAAACTGCAGATCGCTGACCAGCTGCATATCCGCCGCATAGCCGGGAGCGATGGCGCCTCCATCCTCAAAATGCAGCTCCCGGGCGGCGTTGCAGGTGCCAAAGCGCATGGCGTCCATGGGATCGATGCCGCCCTTGACGCACTCGTTGACCACGTGGCTGATGTGGCCGGTGGTCAGCAGGTCCGCGGCGTGCACGTCGTCGGTGCACAGGGACACCTGATCCCGCACGGGCACGCCCTGCACGCCCTTCATGAACTCCTGCACGGTGTCGGACAGGGAGGAGGACTTGATATTCACGTGCATGCCCAGGCGCAGCTTTTCCACCAGCTCGCCCGCCATGCGCACCTCATGGTCGCTGACGGGGCCGCCGCAGAGATAGGCGCACAGATCCTGGCCCATCACATAAGGCGCGTGACCCTGGATGAAGCCGCCCGCTTCCTCGCCGGCGGCCACGATATCATGCATGCGGGGATCGTCGTTGATGACGCCGATGTAATCCATCACCTCGGCCACGCCGATGACGCCGTCCTTGCGCAACAGCTTGGCCACTTCTTCCTTAAAGAAGGCCGCGCCCGCGCCCTCCAGATGGGGCACGGCGGGCACGCAGCTGGGAGCCAGGGTGAAGATGCGCAGGGGAGAGCGCCGGGCGCTGTCCAGCATGTAATCCACACCGGGAATGCCCATCACGTTGGCGATCTCGTGGGGATCGGTGACGGCGGTGGTGGTGCCCCACACCACGGCGGCCTTGCCGAAGTTTTCAGGCACCATCATGGTGGATTCCACGTGCATATGCACGTCGATGAAGCCGGGCAGCAGATAGTTGCCCTGGCCGTCCACGGTTTCCCGGGCGGCGGGCTGGCAGCTTTCGCCGTGCATGCGCACGCGCACCACCACGCCGTCCAGAATATCCACGCCCGCGGGATAAATTTCGCCCGTCAGCACGTTCACCAGCTGCACGTTGTCGATGGACAGATCGCAGGGGATCTTGCCCAGGGCGGCGCGAGTGAGGCGGGAGCGATCCTTGTTTTTGATCAGTTTCATGATGAATTATCCTTTCTGCGCCGTTATCAGCCGATGAACTGCAGGCAGCACAGCACGGTGATGATCAGGGTGAACAGGTTGGGAGCCTTGCGGCGGCTGTCGGTGAACAGATAGCGGGCGTAGTGGGTCACACAGTAGGCCACCAGGCCCAGGGCGATGCCGTTGGCGATGCCGCCGAAGATGGACACGATGACCATGAAGCCCACGGGGAACCATTCCACGCTCTTGAAGTCCACGTCCTTCAGGGTCTGCATCATGGAGATGCCGATGACGATCAGGGCGGGGGCGGTGGCGGCGGTGGGCACCATCAGGAACAGGGGCGCGAACAGCATGCTCAGGAAGAAGCAGCAGGCGGTGACCACGGCGGTCAGGCCCGTGCGGCCGCCGGCTTCCACGCCGGAGGCGGATTCCACATAGGTGGTCACGGTGGTCAGGCCGCACACCGCGCCCACCACGGTGGCGCAGCTGTCCACCAGGAAGATGCGGCCAATGGTGGGCAGGTTGCCGTTTTCATCCAGCATACCGGCCTTGCCAGCCACGCCCAGGGCCGTGCCCAGGGTGGAGAAGAAGTCGGACATGAAGAACATCAGCATGAAGGTGAACAGGCCCGGCTTCAGCGCGCCCAGGATATCCAGCTTGAACACCACGTCCCCCAGGTTGGAGAAGGCGTTGGTGGTGATCAGGGATTCGGGCAGGGACACCTGGCCCATCAGGATGCCGATGATGGTGATCAGGATAATGGAAATCAGCAGGGAGCCGCGGATGTGATAGGTGCGGCCATTGATGCGGATGCGCAGGAAGTAAAGGATGAGGGTGATGGCCAGGCCGATCCAGCTGAGCAGCACGGCGGGATTGGCGAAGTCCAGCACCAGGGCGAAGGAGGAGCCGCTGACGGAGATCATGCCCGCGTTGGCCAGGGACAGGCGGATCAGGAACGCGCCTACGGACGCGCCCACGCCGATCTTGAGCACCTTGGGAATGACTTCCACCACTTTTTCGCGGACCTTGAAAACGGAAAGAAGGACGAACACACAGCCGGAGATGAACACGATGCCCAGGCCCTGCTGCCAGGTGCAGATGCCCTGGGCCACCAGGGTGTAGGCCAGGATGGCGTTGGTGCCCATGCCGGGAGCCAGGGCGAAGGGGGACTTGGCGTACAGGCCCATGGCCAAGGTGGACAGGCCGGAGATCAGGGCGGTGGCCAGCATAACGCCGGTGCCGTTCATGCCCGCGGCGGTCATGAAGCTGGCCTGGACCACCAGGATGTACGCCATGGTGGCGAAGGTGGTGATACCGGCCAGCAGCTCGGTGCGCACGTTGGTGCCGCTTGCTTTCAGGTCAAAGAACTTTTTCATGCGTATGTTCCGCCTTTCTGCGAAAGGCACCCATGCGGTTATGAAACCGGGGGAGCGTTTCGCGTTAGATAGATATTTGCTATACTTTCCT
>CACZLE010000026.1 GCA_902781945.1 uncultured Eubacteriales bacterium
AGAGCGAAAATAAGGAAAACCCAACCGCTCCCGGCACACGGTAGTGTGCGTCTGCGTAGCAGACATAGGCCGATAGGCCCGGGAGCGCGCACAGGACAGTTTTCGCAATCGCTGTCGCAAACCATGCATATGATAAGCCTACATACGCTCTAAACGCAGCCCTTTTCGGTTCCTTTTCGGGCGGCGAAAAGGAACGCCTTCGTTCGTTTTATTCTTTCCCCCTGCCAATTTCTGTTTGTGAATGCTTTCAATGAGGGCTCAGTATCAGGGCAGAATCACGCGATAGGAGGATTTCTCCGGGATCTGCACGGTATCGTGGGCGCGCAGGTAATCCAGGATCAATTCGCTGATGTCGGTCTGGATATCCCGGATGTGGGGGCAGGCGCGGTAGAAATCGAAATCCCCGGCCCCGGTGGCGCGGTAATCGCACATGCACAGGGAAAAATGCTGGTCGGGGGCCACGGGAGCGCCCCGGAACAGCAGTTTTTCGATGCGCTGGCCCACGGGACGATTGAGGTTGATGTCATAGGTGACGCCATCAAAGTAATCGTAGTTGTAATGGGCCTCCTTGGGGGCGAGAAAATGGTCGCTGATGGCTACCTGGCCCTGACCGTCCACGGCGAAATAGCTGGCGCATTGCTCCAGGGCCTTTTTGAGGATGTCGCCGGTGACGTCCAGCACGCACAGGGTGTTGCTGTACACATAGCTGGCCACCACGTCCCGCACGGTGACGGCGCTGTCAAAGCCCCGCACGCTGTTGGCCAGGGCGGCGCAGCTGATGTCCGCGCCGCTGGCGTCCAACTGCACCAGGTTGAAAAAGGCGGCGATGGGGGAGCCCTCTAAGGCCATTTTGAGGTGATCCTCCGGCCAGATGGCGCGGCTGAGGTGGCCCACGGGGGTATCGAGCCAGTCGTTCAGGCGGGCAAAGAGGGCGCTTTCCTCTTCCGTCAGATCGGCGTGATCGGGGACGGGGCACAGTTCGGACGAAAACCGCTTGTTTTCATCCATGGTCACTTTGACGTAGGCCGCGGCGTTGCAGGGGGTCTGCACGATGTGGACGCCCTGCCATTGTCCGCCCGCCAGGGCGATATGCTGATGGCCTGTCAGCAGCAGATCGAAGGGCAATTCCTCGCACAGACGGCAGGCGATGTTTTCATCGGTATCGGAAAGCAGGCGGCCCGTTTGCAGGTCGCGCTCGATGCCGCCGTGATAGATGCCCACCAGGATATCGCATTTTAGGTCTTTGATGGCCTCCCTGGCCGCGGCCAAGGGGTCGGACACGGTGAGCCCCACCAGGTTTTCCTTCTTTTCCCAGCGGTTCACCCAGTCCGTCACGATGCCCACCAGGCCCACCCGCAATCCGTTGCCCAGGGTGTGAACGATGCTGGGGAACAGGGGCAGGCGGCCCTGTTCGTCCCGCACGTTGGCGCACAGGCACTTGGCATGCAGGGCGCGCAGATAGCGGCTCAGGTTTTCCGAGCCGTAATTGAAATCGTGATTGCCCAGCGTGACGTAATCATAGCCCCGGTCGTTGAGGGCGGCGGCCACGGGTGCCTGCTGGCCGGTGACATGGCAAAAGTAGGTGAGGGGCGAGCCCTGAACGGTGTCGCCGCCGTCGATGATCAGGGTGTTTTCGTCCTTGGGGAAGCGCATGGAAAGCAGCCCCATGGGATGGGGCTGCTGATCGCAAAAGTTGGTGGGGTACAGGTAGCCGTGGGTGTCGGAGGTAAAGTAGATGGTCAGCTTGTTCATTTTAGCCTCTTGCCAGCTTGCTGCGCACCTTGGTGGAGAACAGCTCAATGAAGATCATCAGCACGATCATGCCGGTAAGATACGCGCCCACCATGCTCCAGCGGCTGGAGTTCATGCATTGGATCAGGGCCGCGCCGATACCGCCCGCGCCCACGATGCCCAGGGTGGTGGCGTCCTTCACGTTGATGTCGAAGCGGTAGATGACGGTGGAGATGAAGTTGGGGATGATCTGGGGCAGGATGCCATAGCGGATCTTCTGGAAGCCGTTGCAGCCGGAGGCGTCCAGGCTTTCCAGAATGCGGGTGTCGATGTCCTCAATGGCGGTGATGTACATTTTGCAGATCATGCCGATGGAGCACACGGACTCGGTGACCACGCCGCAGAAGGCGTTGGGGCCGGTAACGCGGATCCACACCAGGGCCCATACCAGGCTGGGGATGGTGCGGATGCCCAGGATGATGGCCTGGAAGACGACGGCCACCCATTTGGGCACGATCTTGTCGCAGGCCAGGAAGCTGAAGGGAATGGCCAGGATGCCGCCGATCAGGGTGCCCAGCACGGCGATGGCCACGGTTTGCAGCAGCTGATAGGGCACGCCCTCGGGGGTCAGGTTGAACAGCAGATTGGTGTCCGGGTGCAACAGGCCGTTGCCGATGCCCTGGGCGATGGTCATGCCCTTTGTGGCCAGACCCTTGTAGGTGATGGAGGAGCCGCTCCAGCTGAGCAGCGCCGCCACGATGAGCACGATCAGGGTGTACAGCCACCACAGGCGGGGCCGGGCGTTGTAGGTCTCCTCGATGGTGAGGGGACGGTCAGAGGCCAGTAAGGATTTTGTTTTTGCCATGATGCTCCCCTCCTCAGCTCAGCTTCTTGCGCAGATATTGGCTGGTGTTTTCGATGATGAATACCACCACGAACAGCGCCAGCAGCACTGCGCCCAGGCTCTCGTAATCGCGCCAGCCGATGAACTCGTTGATCAATATGCCCAGACCGCCCGCGCCCACATAGCCCAGGATGGCCGCGGCGCGGATGTTCATTTCCAGGCTGTACAGGCAGTAGCTGAGGTACGTGGGCAGGATCTGGGGCATGCAGGCGCTCCAGAAGGCCTGGAATTTGTTGGCGCCGAAGCTCTCCGTGGCCTCGAAGGCACCCATGTCGATGGTCTCGATGGATTCGTACATCATCTTGGCCACGATGCCGAAGGTGAACACGATGATAGCCATGGTGCCGGCGAAGGTGCCCAGACCGAAGATCAGCGCCGCGAACTTTGCGATGATCAGGGTGGGCAGGGTGCGGATGACCATGAGCACGATGCGCAGAAACCACACCACCACGCCGTTTTTATTGATGTTGGTGGAGGACAGAACGGCGATGGGCAGGGCCAGGGTAGCGCCGATCACCGAGCCCATGATGGACATTTTGATGGTGTCGAACAGGGCGTTGAAGAGCTTGACGGTGTTGGCGTGGTCGGCCTCGTTCCAGATGCCCCGGAAATAGCTCCAGTTGGGGTGGAAGATGCGGCCCAGGATATAGCCCAATTGGTTGAACCGCCTGACGATGATGTTGAAATCGAAGCCCGTCACCTTGGCGGAGATCAGGATGACCGCCACGACGAGGACGGCGATAAAGGGCGTGCGGGAGATAGGCCGCTGCACCGTGTGCCCGTTGGGCAGCGTGACGGTGCGGGGCTTGAATATCCGATCGAACAGCGGCGTTTTGACCGCCGCTTCGGCTGCTTTCTTTTTCATACTGGCCTCACTTTTCCGCCGTGGGGATGGCAGCGCCGTTGTAGATATCGTCCAGGATCTCCTGGGTGACGCTGGTGGTGGGGCCGTCGTAGACCACCTGGCCCGCCCGGATGCCGATGACGCGGGTGCAGTATTTGAGGGCCAGGTCCACATGGTGGATGTTGATGAGCACGGTGATGTTCATTTCCCGGTTGATGCGCTGGAAGTCGCTCATCACCTGCTTGGCGGTGATGGGGTCCAGGGCGGCCACGGGCTCGTCGGCCAGGATGATGGTGGGATTCTGGTTCAGCGTCCGGGCCAGGGAGACGCGCTGCTGCTGACCGCCGGACAGCTGGTCGCAGCGGGTGTAGGCCTTGTCCAGAATGCCCACCTTGTCCAAGGCCTCCAGGGCGTGGAGCTTCTGCTCCTTGGTGAACAGGCCCAGCAGCACCCGGAAGAAGTTCATATCCGGCACCATGCTGGTGAGCACGTTCTTGATGGCGGTGGCGCGGGTGACCAGATTGTAGGACTGGAAGATCATGCCGATCTTGCGGCGATAGCGGCGCATGGCCCGGCCCTTGAGGGTCATGACGTCGGTGCCGTCCACGATGAGCTGGCCGCCGGTCACGTCGATCATGCGGTTGATGGTGCGGATCAGGGTGGATTTGCCTGCGCCGGACAGGCCGATGATGGCCACAAATTCGCCCTGGTCAATGGTCAGGTTGATATCCTGCAAGCCCTTGACGCCGTTGGGATATACCTTATCTACATGCTTAAACTCGATCAAAACAATCGTCTCCTTCCGGCGCGGGGCCGAATGATAAAATACCCGGCAGCCGGAAAAAGCTGCCGGGCAGTTTGCCCATAAGGGAAAAATTACTTCACGACGGTCAGGGCCTGACGGGCGCCGTCATAGTCGCTGTCCTGGGCGATGGCATAGCCGGTGTGGCTGTACACGGAGAAGATCTCCTTGCCTTCGTCGGTGTTGATAATGTTGATCAGAGCGGTCTGCAGAGCGCTGATGAACTCAGGATTATAGATGTCGTCCTTGGCGGTGGTGACGGCCACGGTGTCGTTGTAGATGCCGGGGGTCACGCCGATGACGTTCAGCTCGTTCCAGATGCTGTCTTCACGGCCCATGCCCTGCTTGCCGGTGGGGTCAGCCTGATCGGTGGGCAGGTTCCAGGCGGCTTCGTAGTCGCGGCGGCCGTCAGCGTAGCAGCAGATGATGTCCACCTGCTCGGCGGCGGCCTGGGCGAAGGCATCGGCATAGCCCAGGGTGATGACGCTGGAGAGGTCGGAGATCTTCTTGCCCTCGTAATTATCCATCAGCCACATGGTGGGATAGATGTAACCGGCGGAGGAAGAGGTGTTGGCCACGGCCCAGTTGCAGTCGTTCAGCTCGTCCCAGGTCAGCTTTTCGCCGGCGTTGACCTTGGCGGCCAGAGCCTTGCCCTTCTCGGTGGGGGCGGCGTAGATCAGGGAGCGATAGAAGGTCACCTGGTTGTCGGTGGGCAGGGTCTTGTTGGCTTCGCCGTTCCAGTCGGCGGGATTCTCGCTGTCGTTGCTGAGGCCCGCGCGGGTGGCGGTCAGGATGACGGCCACTTCCTGGTTCTGGCTGTAGATGGCGTAGGTGCCGCCGGGCAGCCAGCCCACGTCGATGGTGCCGGCGCTCATGGCTTCGCCGGTGGCTTCATAGCTGGTGCCAACGGAGATGTCCACGCTGCCGATGTCATAGCCCAGGGTGGCCATTTCGGCTTTGATCAGGTCGGGCAGGTTCTTGGTGCCGGTGATGATCACGTCGGCATCCTTGGAGGGCACGAACTGGAAGGTCAGGGTGTCCATCTTGACGTTGTCGGCCAGGGCGGCGGCGCAGGACAGCACCAGGATCAGGGCCAGAAACAGGGAAACAAACTTCTTCATGTTTTCTCCTCCTATACGGTAGATGGTGTAACAGAAGTACGGGTATAGTATAATATACCGGCGTAAAGAATGTGTAAACAAAGTATTACATTCTTATAACTTGTCTGATACAGGGATTCTTTTTGCCAGATATTACCGTATGTCAGCGTTCCTCGCGGAAATAGGGCAGGCCCAGGCTTTGCGGGGGCTGGTTTTCGCGCTTGTTGCGCACGCTGGTGACCACCAGCACGATGATGGTGACCACGTAGGGCAGCATCTTGTAGATCTCCTTGATGGCCAGGTTCATGCCCGTGGGGATATACATATGCAGGATGTAGAGGCCGCCGAACAGGATGGAGGACAGGATGCCCACGTTGGGACGCCAGATGGAGAAGATGACCAGGGCGATGGCCAGCCAGCCGCGGTCACCGAAGGCATTGTTGGCCCAGATGCCGCTGGAGTAGTCCATCACGTAGTAGAGGCCGCCCAGGCCCGCGATCATGCTGCCCACGCAGGTGGCAACGTACTTGTAGCGGTTCACGTTGATGCCCGCGGCGTCGGCGGTGTTGGGGCTTTCGCCCACGGCCCGCAGGTGCAGGCCCATGCGGGTGTGCTTGAGGATGTAGGCCACCACCAGGGAAACGATGATGGCGGCGTAGGCCAGGAAGCCGTAGCTGAGGAAGATCTGGCCAAACCAGCCCGTGCTTTCCGCGAAGGGCAGGGTGCGGCGGTAGATGGCGCTGGAGGCGGACAGGGCCAGATAGGGCATGCTGCTGCCGGAGAGCTTGATGAGGCTGCCGCCGAAGAAGGTGCCAAAGCCCACGCCGAAGGTGGTCAGGGCCAGGCCCGTCACGTTCTGGTTGGCCCGGAGGGTCACCGTCAGGAAGCAGTAAAGCAGGCCCATCAGCAGCGAGCCCACCATGGAGCACACCAGGGGGATCAGGATGGCGGGCAGGGCCCGGATGGCGTCGGGGCTGGACAGGGAGGATTCGTAGAGGAAGCCGCCGATGACGCCGCTGATGGCGCCCACGTACATGATGCCGGGGATGCCCAGGTTCAGGTTGCCGCTCTTTTCGGTCAGGGTCTCGCCGGTGCTGCCGTAGAGCAGCGGGATGCCCTGCATGACGGCGCGGGGGATGAAAGAAACAAAATCAAACATGGGCTTCCTCCTTCCCAGCCGCGTGGCGGAAGTTGATCTTATACTGGATGAAGAATTCGCTGCCGACGATGAAGAACAGGATGATGCCCGTCAGGATATCGCCGTAGGACTGGTTGAGGCCGAACACCGTGGAGATCTCGCTGGCGCCGCGCTGGAGGAACACCAGCAGGAAGCTGGTCAGGATCATCCAGATGGGGTTGAACTTGGCCAGCCAGGCCACCATGACGGCGGTGAAGCCGCGCCCGCCGGTGATGGAGGTGGTCAGGGTATGGTCGGTGCCGCCCACCAGCAGCATGCCGGTCAGGCCGCAGATGGCGCCGGACAGGAGCATGGTGCGGATGATGACGCGGCTCACCTTGATGCCCACGTACTTGGCGGTGCGCTCGCTTTCGCCCACCACGCTGATTTCATAGCCGTGCTTGGAGTAGCCCAGATAGATGTACATGGCCACGCACAGGACGGCCACCACGATGACGTTGAGCAGGTATTTGTAATTGCCGATGACCGGCAGCCAGCCGATTTGGGTCTGCTGGTTGATGATGCCGATCTTGCCCGCGCCCTTGGGCACCTCCCAGATGATGATGAAGAAGGCGACCAGCTGGGTGGCCACGTAGTTCATCATCAGGGTGAACAGCGTTTCGTTGGTGTTGAATTTGGCCTTGAAGAAGGCGGGGATGAAGCCCCACAGCGCGCCCGCCGCGATGCTGCCCACGATCATGCACAGGATGATGGCCCAGTTGGGGAACACGTCCTTGAGGCAGATCATGCAGGCCGCGGTGGCCAGGCCGCCCGCCAGCATCTGGCCCTCGCCGCCCAGGTTCCAGAACTTCATCTTGAAGGCGGGGATCAGGGCCAGGGAAACGCTGAGCAGCATGGCGATGTTCTGCACCAATACCCAGGTGCGGCGCTGGGTGCTGAAGGAGGCGTTGAAGATGGTGACGTACACGCTCAGGGGATTCTGACCCGTGACCACGGTGGTCACCAGGGCGCAGAAGATCAGCGCCAGCAGGATGGCGCCGCCGCGGATGCCCCAGGCGCCGTACCAGGGCAGCAGGCCCCGTTTTGTAATATGGATCAAGGGTTCCTTGGTGGTGGAATTAGCCATTCTCTTGTCCTCCGATACGGGTCATCATCATGCCAAGCTGGCGCTTGTCGGTGGCGCGGCCGTCTACGATGCCGCTGACCCTGCCGCTGCACAGCACCAGGATGCGGTCGCAGAGCTCCACCAGCACGTCCAGGTCCTCGCCTACGTACACCACGGCCACGCCATCCTTCTTCTGGCGGTTCAGCAGGTCATAGATGGTGTAGGAGCTGTTGATATCCAGGCCGCGCACGGCGTAGGCGGTGAGCAGCACGGAGGGGGCGTTGGTGATTTCGCGGCCCACCAGCACCTTCTGCACGTTGCCGCCGGAGAGACGGCGCACGGGGGTGGCGATGCTGGGGGTGCTGACCTCCAGGTCGTGCACCACGTTTTCCGCCACGTGATGGGGCGTTTTGCGATCCGTAAAGAGACTGTGGCCCCGGCGGAAGGAGCGCAGCATCATGTTGTCGGTCAGGTCCATGTTGCCCACCAGGCCCATGCCCAGGCGATCCTCGGGCACGAAGGACAGGGCCACGCCCATCTCCTGGATCCTGAGGGGGTCCTTGCCCAGCAGCTCTTCTTCCTGGCCGTTGTCCTCGATATAGACGATGCTGCCGCTTTCGGTGGGCTGCAGGCCCGCGATGGCCTCCAGCAATTCCTTCTGGCCGCAGCCGGAAATGCCCGCGATGCCCAGGATCTCGCCGGAATTGGCGGTGAAGGACACGTTTTCCAGCTTGACCACGCCCTCCTCGTTGCGCACGGTCAGGTTGCGCACGGCGATGCGGGGCTTGGGGTTTACGGGCACGGGCCGATCAATGTTCAGCGTTACGGCGCGGCCCACCATCATGTTGGTCATTTCCTGGGCGTTGGTATCCTTTGTGAGCATGGAGCCCACGTATTTGCCCGCACGCAGCACGGCCACGCGGTCACTGAGGGCCTCCACCTCGTGCATCTTGTGGGTGATGATCACGATGGCCTTGCCGCTGTCGCGCATGCTGCGCAGCACGGCAAAGAGCTTGTCGGTCTCCTGGGGGGTCAGCACGGCGGTGGGCTCGTCCAGGATCAGGATGTCCGCGCCGCGGTAGAGCACCTTGACGATCTCTACGGTCTGCTTCTGGCTGACGGACATATCGTAGATCTTCTGGTGGGGGTCCACGTCGAAGCCGTAGGCCTTGCAGATGCTGTTGATCTTCTTGGCGGCTTCCTTCAGGTCCATCTTGCCTTCCAGGCCCAGGACGATGTTCTCGGCGGCGGTCAGCACGTCCACCAGCTTAAAGTGCTGATGGATCATGCCGATGCCCAGGCCGAAGGCGTCCTTGGGGGACTTGATGACCACAGGCTGGCCGTTGATCAATATTTCACCGGCGTCGGGAAAATAGATGCCGGAGAGCATGTTCATCAGCGTGGTCTTGCCGGAGCCGTTTTCGCCCAGCAGGGCCAGTATCTCGCCCCGGCGGATCTCCAGGCTGACGGAATCGTTGGCCACCACGGAGCCGAAGCGTTTGGTGATGTTGCGCATTTCAACAGCGGCGGGCGTATTCAAGGCGTTGTCCATCCTCTCATCTGTTTAGAAAATCACTGCAAAGGGCGGAGCGGCGGCGGGTGTCTCTGCCCTGCCCTTTACAGTGACCGGGTAAAACCGCTCCCGGCCCCGAAAGGCCGGGAGCGGAAAAACGTTTTTTAATTAGATAGCGGTGTCCAGCAGGGTGATGCCGTCGATCTGCACATCGAAGTAAGGAGCAGAGCGGAATTCGGACTCATGGAAGTAACCGTCGGCGATCACTTCGGTGTCGGGGGTATAGGCGGGATCGGTGTCCACGTCGGCCATGTAGGAGGTCAGGGCTTCGCCGTTCACGGTGAAGGTGGCGGTGTCAAAGACCTTCAGCTCGCCGGAGGCCAGCTTGGCTTCCACTTCGGCGATGGCTTCGGCGGTGCCGGGGGCGGCAGCCTGCTCGTTCAGCTCAGCCAGCACGACGGAGTTGGTATCGATGGTGCCGGTCCAGTCGGTGGCGATGGCTTCGCCGTTGTTGACGCAGTTGATGATGTACTCGAAGTAGGGAGCCCAGTTGATGCGGCTGGCCACGATGTAGGTGTTGGGGCAGGCATCAGCGGCGGAGCCGTTGTAGAACACGAAGGGGATGTTGTTGTTCTCGCACTCGGAGGGAGCGCCCATGGAGTCAGCATGCTCGGAGATGACCACGCAGTTGTCCTGGATCAGCTTGATGGCGCCTTCCTGCTCCTTGGTGGGGTCATACCAGGAACCGGTGAAGGTCACTTCCATGGTGGCGGTGGGGCACACGGAGCGGGCGCCCAGGAAGAAGGAGGTGTAACCGGAGATCACTTCGGCATAGGTGAAAGCGCCGATGTAGCCCAGCTTGGCCTGATCCGCGGTGATCTTGCCTTCCTCGATCAGCTGGTTCAGCTTGAGGCCGGCGGCCACGCCGCCCAGGAAACGGCCTTCATAGATGGAAGCGAAAGCGTTGTGGAAGTTGTCCAGGCCCTCGGTGTGGGCGCGGGTGCCGGTGGCGTGGCAGAACTGCACTTCGGGGAATTCCTTGGCGGCCTGGATCATATAGTCCTCATGGCCAAAGCTGTCGGCGAACACGATGTTGCAGCCGCGGTCAGCCAGGTCGGCAGCCTTCTCGTAGCAATCCTCGGATTCTTCAACGCCGGAGACGATGAAGAAGTCCTCGTTCTCCACCATGCCCAGAGCGGTGCAGGCTTCGCGGGCAGCCTTGATGAAGTTGAGGTCATAGGTGGAGTTTTCGTCATGCAGGGTGATGAAGCCGATCTTGACATTGGGCTTGGATTCCGCAAAAGCGGCGGTGCAGCCCAGGCAGAGAGTGAGGGCCAGCAGCAGGGCGACGAGCTTTTTCATGATGTTTTCCTCCGTTTGAAAATTGGAATGGAATTCGGTGCGTTTTTCAAAAACACGAACATTCGCCTTGAAAAACAACGACATTATACGCGAAAAGGCGAACAATTGCAACCCTTTTTTGAAAAGAAATTATTAAATATTTGGAAAATGCTGTGACAATTTGTCGAAAAATAGACCGCCCGATACAGGGCGGCCAAAAGTTTGTGAGATTTAACTTAAAAAACGAAATGAATCATGGTCATATAACACAGGGTGCCCACGGCCATGGAGAGCAGCAGATTTTTCTTCCAGAGGTGCAGCAGCACCGTGGCGCCCAGGGCCAGGGCCTCGGGCAGGCCGTGGGAGCCGGAAAGCAATTGCACGTCCTTGAGGCAGTACACGATCAGCATGCCGAAGATGGCCCCGGGCAGCACGTCCCCCAGATAGCGCACGAAAGCGGGGGTGGGGCGCTTGTTTGAAAATACCAGAAAAGGCAAAAACCGGGTGATCAGCGTGGCCAGGACGCACAGGGCGATGGTGACAAGCTGCTGGGTCAGCGTCATGGGGCCTCACCTGCTTTCTGAATGGGCTTTCGCAGCAGGGCCAGCAGCGCCAGGATGCCGCCCATGGCGGGCAGCAGGAAGGAATCCCGGCCAAAGATCAAAAGGCTTGCAAGGGTGCAGAGCAGGCCGACGCAGGCGGAAAGATGCTGCCGGTCCTTTTTCCATTGCTCCAGGAAGATCACGGTGAACATGGCGGTCATGACGAAATCCAGCCCCGCCAGGTCAAAGGGGATCAAAGAGCCCGCCAGATTGCCCAGCAATGCCCCGGTGACCCAATAGCTGTGATCCAATAATGTAATGAAGAAAAGAAACCAGCCCCGATCAACATTGGCGGGCGGCTCCGCCGTGGCCGCCACGGAAAAGGTCTCGTCCGTCAGACCGAAGATCAGATAGGGCCGCAGCCACCCCAGCCCCTTGTATTTTTCCAGCATGGCGACGCCGTAAAACAGGTGCCGCGCCTGGATGAGCAGGGCCATAAAAAAGGTGGCCAGGGGCGCGAAGGGGGCCAGCAGCAGGGAGACCGCCAGAAATTCCAGGGAGCCGCCGAAGATGGTGACGGCCATGAGCAGCGGATACCAAAAGGAAAAGCCGGAGGCCCGCAGGTACATCCCGTAGGCCGCGCCCAGAAAAAGATAGCCGGTCATGACCGGAACGGTGTGGGGAAAGGCGGCCCGAAGCGCACGTTTCTTCATATTTCTATAAAACCTTCGTATAAATAACCGGATAAAATCAAAAAGAAACAGGCAGGGCGGAAAAACCGCCGCTGCCGTGTATGAACTTACGCCTGGGCCAGCGCCTTCAGAACCGCGGCGGCAGCCGAGGCGGCGGCGTCCGCGGCGCTGATCTCGTTGTCCTCAAAGCCCTGCGCGCCGGTCTCGGCGGTATCGCTGATGGCGCGGATGGCCAGGAAGGGGATATCGTTGGCCATGCAGGCATGGGCGGCGGCGGCGCTTTCCATGTCCACGCACAGGGGATGCCAGGCGTCGATGATCTCCTTCCGGCCCTCCTCCGCGATGAACTGCTCGCCGGACACCATGGTGCCAAAGAAAGCGGGGTAGAGGAATTTGCCCTCCTCCGCCAGCTTTTTGCACACGCCCAGCAGCATGGGATCGCCGGGAAAAAAGCCCTCCACGGGAGCAGGGCGATGGCGCAGCCATTGCCAGTTGACGTCGTGCTGGGCCAGCCGCTCGCTGAAGGCCAGGGCATGCACGCCCAGGCGGGGGTCCATGCCGCCGGCCACGCCCACCATCAGGATGTGGGTCACGTCAAATTTATCGATCAGCAGCTGGGCCGTGATGGCGGCGTTCACCTTGCAGATGCCCGTGGCGGCGATGACCACCGCCAGGCCGTCGATGTCGCCTTCCAGCACCGTGGTGCGGGCGATGTCGGTCTCCTTGGTGATGTGCAGATAGGGGGTCAGCTGGTCAAATTCGGATTTCATGGCGCAAAGCAGGCCGATCTTCATTTCTTGTGTATCTCCTTATAATGTGATTCCCGGCAGCAGGGCCACCGATCTTACTTTTGCCCCTCCCGCGGCCCGCATCAGCCCCACCTGGGGAGCGTTGCGGCTGTAAACGCGGGTGGAAACCTGGGTGACGCCCCGGGGACGCAGAATGTCCGCCGCCGCGCCCAATATGGCCTTGGCGAAGCCCTGACGGCGATAATCCGAGCGGGTGTACAGGGAGATCAGCGTCACGCTGCTGCCCTGGCCGGTGAGCAGGGCCTCGCACACGGCGTTGCCGCCCCGGTAATAGCCGATGGCGGTAAAGTGCTCCATGGCCATGCATTGACCCAGAAAATCCGCGTCGATGGGGGTCATGCGGTAGGCGTTGAGGCGCTGCAGGAAGGCCTGCACCTCCTGGGGATTGCGCAGGGCCACCGAACCGTAATTGCAGCTCACGGGAGCCAGGGCGGGCCAGATGGGCAGGGGAAAATGATACAGGTCCTCGCTGTCGTCGCTCTTGAACCCGGCCTTGGTGAAAAAGTTGACCATCTCCCAGTTTTCCGGGGCCAATTGGGTGTAGAGGCGGGCGTGGGTGCCCGGCTGCTGCTGGGCGCGGATCTGCTCCGCCCGGGCCAGCAGCGCCCCGAAAAGCAGGTTGCGGCCCGCGGGCTGGGCGTCCAATTGCAGGTAGATGTGCAGGGGATTTTCCGGGTATAATTCAGGCTGCCAGAATTGGGTCAGGGAGCCCATGCCGATCTCGATCATCTGATCGTTGGTGACGAAGATGCAGTCCTCGGGGGGGATGCCCTGATAGGGAGCGATGGGGTGTTGCAGATGCATGCTGATCCCTTTCGTTTGTACAGTTTATTGCCATTCCACGCCGCGGGAGTGGGTGGAGGGGGACAGGTCGTAGACCACGCGCACCACCTCGGGCCGCTCCCGCAGGATGCGCTCAGTGACCCGCTCCAGCAGATCGTAGGGCAGGCGGGCGGCATAGGCCTGCTGGGCGGCTTCGCCCGCCTGCACGGCCCGCAGGATGACGGCGGCCTGGGTATCGTTTTCGGGCAGGGGGGTGAGCACCGCGAAGTAGTGGCGCAGGCGCTTGGCCTGGCCGGATTCGGCGATCTCGCCGGTAAAGATCTGGTCCGCCGCCCGCAGGGTTTGCAGGCGGGAGGGCGTGACCTCGCCCAGTATGCGCAGGGCCAGGCCGCTGCCCGGGAAGGAGGGCCGCTGCAAAATGGCCTCCGGAATGCCCAGCCGCGCGCCCACCTGGCGCACCTCGTCCTTGAACAATTCCCGCAGGGGCTCCAGCATGGGAATATCCCCCCGCAGGCCGGGACGGCTCAGGGCGTCCTTGCCCTCCATCAGGTCGGTGCAGGTGGTGGCCCGCAGGATGGCGGTGAACTGCCCCAGGCTCTCCGCCGCTTCATCCAGGGTGGATTGCAGGGCGGCGGCGATGATGTGCCGCTTTTTGCCGGGGTCCGCCACGCCGGAAAGTGCGGTCAAAAAGCGCTCCTGGGCCTGGATGGGGGCGATGTTCAGCCCCGCCTGATCCCGGAAATAGGCCAGGAAGCGGGCGGCCTCGTTTTCGCGCATCAGGCCGGTGTCGATGAAGATGCATTGCAGCCGTCCGCCCAGGGCGCGATGGGCCAGCATGGCGGCCACGGCGCTGTCCAGCCCGCCCGTCAGGGCGCAGATGGCCTGGCCGTCGCCCACGGCGGCGCGGATCTCCTCCACCGCGCGCTCCATATAGCCGTCAAAATCCCACCACCGGGTGCAGCCGCACACGTTCAGGGAGAAGTTGAGGAGCAATTGCATGCCGTCCGTGTCGTTGGACTCCAGGGAGAACTGGATGCCGTAAATGGGCAGCAGATCGTGCATGAAGCCCACCGTCTCCTCCTGACTTTGGGCCAGCACCCGGGCGCTGGCGGGCAGGCGGAGCCGCCGCACGCTGCGCAGCATGCGCTCGCAGCTTTCCAGCCCCTCCGTCAGCGGGCAGGGCACAAAGGAGACCGGGGCCACCTTGCCGCACAGGGCCGTTTCCATGGCGTCGCCGCCCAGCCGCCTGCACAGCATGACCGCCGCGTCGCCCAGGGCCAGCACGGGCCAGGCGCCCGAAAGCAGGCCGGGATCAATGCCGCCGGGCACCGCGCCGTTGACGCCGCCCGCCAATATCAGCCCCCGGGGCTGCTGGGCGGACACGTCCTCCGCGCTGATGTCCGGGGTCACGATTTTGCAGTAGATATGCTCCGCCCGCAGGGCCCGCGCGATGGCGCGGCTGCCCGAGGCGTCATAATTGAGGATCAGCAGTAGATCGCTCATGCTTCCTTCCTCCGGTCACTCCTGATGGATCACAAAATTGTCGTCCGTCTGCCAGTACAGTTGCCAGTACATTTCGTCGATTTTCAGCTGGGTGTGGCGGTTGGCGATGCCCGTGGGCACCTTGTCCGTGGCCGTCTGAAAATCCCGCACCGCCTGGGCCGTGGCGGAGCCGTAGGTGCCCACCACGTTCTTTTCGTCCAGATAGCCCAGGGCGCAGAGCCTTTGCTGCAGGGCCAGCACCTTGACCCCGGCGCAGCCGCTTTTCATCACCACGCCGGCCACGTCCCGCACGGTGCCGTAGCCCATCACCCGCCAGTCCGTCAGCGCGTGGCTGGAGCGCTGCACCCTGTCGGGCAGATTGCCTTCGATGGTGTGCACGGTCACAGCGCCCTGATCGTCCCGGCTGCAATATTCCACCATGGCCACGTGGGCCGTGTTGCCGCTGTCGTCAAAGGTGTAAAACACCCAGTCCCCGGGCTGGGGGATATAGCTGCCCGATTCCAGGCGCTCGTCCAGCCCCTCATACCATTGGCTGCCCCAGCCGGGCACGCTGCCCGTGCGGGCCACATAGCGGCCCTCCCGGATAAACCAGTCCCGGCCCGTGTTGCTGCCGGAATAGCGGGGATAAACGGTGGTGAGCAGGTGGGTGCCGTGCTGGGTATCCACCTGATAGACGCACCAGCACAGAAATTCCGCGCACCATTCCGCCTGGGGGTCGCCCGCCCATTCGCCATACTTGGTGTAACCGCTGGATGTCTCCGTGTAACCCAGTTCCCCCCGGGCCGTCTCCAGCAGCCATTCCACATACTGGGGCACGGGCCAGGCCGGGGCCAGGGTCTCCTCCGCGCAGGCGCAGGAAAAAAGGAGCAGCAGCGCGGCTGCGCAGAGGATCAAACGGCGCACGGCAGGCCTCCTTGGACGTATTTTCTTACATATTATACGTCATTCCCCGGCGCTTGGCAACGCATTTCCCACAATTTACAGGATGCCCAGGTGCTCCAGCAGGATCTTGAAGCCCAGCAGGATCAATATGACGCCGCCGCAGATCTCGGCCTTGGCGCGGTAGCGCAGGCCGAACAGGCTGCCGATCTTGACCCCCGCGGCGGAGATCAGGAAGGTGATGACGCCGATGAGCCCGGCGGCGGGCAGGATATCCACCTGCAAAAAGGCGAAGGTGACGCCCACGGCCAGGGCGTCGATGCTGGTGGCGATGGCCAGCAGCAGCATGGACTTGAAGTCCAGGCCGGGGTCGGTCTCCTCCTCGGCCTCGCTTTTGTCCAGGGCCTCCCGGATCATGTTGCCGCCGATGAGGCACAGAAGGACCAGGATGATCCAGTGGTCATAGCGGGAGATGGCCGAGGCGAAGCGGTCCCCCAGAAAATAGCCCAGTGCGGGCATCAGCGCCTGAAAGCCGCCGAACCACAGGCCCACGATGGCCGCGCGGCCCGGCGTCACCCTGCGCAGGGCCAGGCCCTTGCAGATGGCCACGGAAAAGGCGTCCATGCTCAGCCCCACGGCCACCAGCAGCAATTCCAGCAGCGACATGTTGATCCTCCCGATGTACGCGGATATTTCTTGCTACAAACAATTATTATACCATAGGAAGAAATATGCGTCAATCAGGGGATGAGCCGCCCTTACGCCAGGCGGAACAGTCCCAGGACGCGCTGGAGGATCGGCCAGGAAAAGGTGACGGTATCGCCGCCGTCCAGACCGAAAAGCCCCGGAAACAGCAGGCCCCACCAGGCGGCGGACCTTCCCGGGGGCAGAGCGGGACCCTGGGGCGCCGAGCCCGCGAAAATCAGGGAAAACAGAAGGCTTATGGACAAAAGCATACACAAAACCGCGCGCATACACGCACCTCCGCATACAGGATGTAAACAGTATGCGCGGAAAGTACAAATCCGATGCAGAAAAATGCGGGGCGGCATATTGACAGACGGCGGGGAAAAGCATATGATGTTGCATGTCGTACATTTGCGCAAGGAGGCAAATTTATGGAACGCTCCATCGGGATCGAACTGAGAAAATTATCCAATCTGTCCTGCCGCTATTTTGAGCAGCGGACAAATAAAAAAGAAGTGGACGCCCTGACGGGCACCAACGGCTGGATCATCGGCTATATCGCCGGGCGGGAGGCCAAGGGCGAGGCCGTGTACCAGCGGGATCTGGAGGCCCATTTCGGCATCACCCGCTCCACCGCCTCCAAGGTGGTGAGCCTGATGGTGCAAAAGGGCTTCATCCTCCAGCAGGGGGTGCCGGAGGACAGGCGGCTGCGCCGTCTGGTGCTGACCGACAAGGCTGCCCAGGTGACCCGGCTGATGGAGGAGGACCACACAAATTTTGAAAATACCCTGCGTCAGGGCTTCACGGAGGCGGAATTGCAGACCCTTTTCTCCCTCCTGGACCGCCTGCAGGGGAACCTGAAAAAGCTGGATGACAAGGAGGCGATCCTGTGATTAAAAAACTGGCCGCCCGGGTGCGGCAATACAAAAAGCACGCCATCGCCACGCCCCTGTTCATGGTGGGCGAGGTGTCCATGGAGGTGCTGATCCCCCTGATCATGAGCTGGCTGGTGGACCGCGGCATCGAGCGCGGCGACATGAGCCAGATCTATCTGTACGGCGCGCTGCTGCTGGTGACGGCCTTCGTGTCGCTGTTTTCCGGCGTCATGAGCGGGCGCATGGCCGCCATCGCCTCGGCGGGCTTCGCCCGGAACCTGCGCCACGACATGTATTACAGCATCCAGGATTTTTCCTTCGCCAACATCGATAAATTCAGCACGTCCTCCATCATCACCCGTCTGACCACGGACGTGAACAACGTGCAGAACGCCTTTCAGATGATCCTGCGCATGGCCGTGCGCGCGCCCATGACGCTGATCTTCTCCCTCATCATGGCCATGACCATCAACGCCCGCATCAGCATGGTGTTTTTGATCATGCTGCCGGTATTGGCCCTGGGCATTTTCCTGATCATGAGCCGCACCCATCCGGTGTTCCGCCGGGTGTTCAAGACCTATGACAGACTGAACAACGTGGTGCAGGAGAACCTGCGGGGCATGCGCGTGGTCAAGAGCTTCGTGCGTGAGGACTACGAGATCTCGAAGTTCAACGGCATCAGCGATTCCATCTACAAGGATTTCACCCACGCCGAGCGGAATATCGCGCTGATGAGCCCCCTGATGATGACCTGCATCTACACCTGCACCCTGCTGATCTCCTGGCTGGGGGCCCGGGCCATCGTGGCCTCGGGCAACAACCCCGCCATGGGCATGACCACGGGCCAGCTCATGAGCCTGATCACCTACGTGATCCAGATCCTGTCCAGCCTGATGATGGTCTCCATGGTGTTCATGATGATCACCATGAGCCGGGCCTCCGCCCAGCGCATCGTGGAGATCCTGGACGAACAGACCGACATCACCAGCCCCAAGCTGCCGGTGACGGAGATCAAGGACGGCTCCATCGACTTTGAGCACGTGAACTTCCGCTATGCCGCCGCCAGCGAGCGGGATACCCTGAGCGATATCGACCTGCACATCCCCAGCGGCTCCGTGGTGGGCATCCTGGGCGGCACGGGCAGCGGCAAATCCACCCTGGTGCAGCTGATCCCGCGGCTCTATGATCCCAGCGCCGGACGGGTGCTGGTGGGCGGCGTGGACACCCGGGCCTACGATCTCACCGCCCTGCGCGACAGCGTGGCCATGGTGCTGCAAAAGAACGAGCTTTTCAGCGGCACCATCAAGGACAACCTGCGCTGGGGCAACGCGGACGCCACCGACGCGGACATTGAGGAGGCCTGCAAGCTGGCCCAGGCGGACAGCTTCATCCAGGATTTCCCGGACAAATACGATACCTGGATCGAGCAGAGCGGCGCCAACGTGTCCGGCGGCCAGAAGCAGCGGCTGTGCATCGCCCGGGCGTTGCTCAAAAAGCCCAGGATCCTGATCCTGGACGACAGCACCAGCGCCGTGGACACCCGCACCGACGCTCTGATCCGGGCGGGCTTCCGCAGCTATATCCCCGATACCACCAAGATCATCATTGCCCAGCGCGTATCCTCCGTGCAGGACGCGGACATCATCGTGGTGCTGAACGACGGCCAGGTGGCCGACGTGGGCACCCATGAGGAATTGCTTGAAAAGAGCGAGATCTACCGCGAGGTCTACGAATCCCAGACGAAGGGAGGCGAGGAGCATGAGTGAGCGCAAGAATCAGCAGCCCAACCGTCCCGTCATGACCAGCGGCGGCCCCCGGGGTCCCCGGGCCATGGGTCCGCGCCAGCCCATTAAAAAGGACGACGCCCTGCGCCTGCTGGGCTATCTGAAGCCCTATTGGCCCCGGCTCCTCGTCGTGCTGTGCTGCATCATCCTGAACGCCGTGGCCACCGTGTCCGCGGCCACCTTCCTGGGACGCATCATCGACGATCATATCACCCCCATGCTGGCCATGGCGGCCCCGGATTACAGCGGGCTGCTGACCGCCATCCTGCGCATGGCGGCATTGTATCTGCTGGCCATCGCCGCCACCTACACCCAGGCCCGGGTCATGGCCGTGGTATCCCACAGCGTGCTCAAAAAGGTGCGCGACGAGATGTTCGCCCACATGCAGACCCTGCCCATCCGGTATTTTGACAGCCATACCCACGGCGAGGTCATGAGCTACTACACCAACGATACCGACACCCTGCGCCAGATGGTGGCCCAGGTGCTGCCCCAGTCCCTGTCCTCCGCCATCACGCTGATCGTGGTGTTCATCTCCATGCTGTCCACCAGCGTGTGGCTCACGCTGCTGGTGGCCGCGGGCACCTTTGTGATGCTCAAGGTCACGGCCAAAATTGGTGGCAGGAGCGCGGGCTTCTTTGTCAAGCAGCAGTCCTCCCTGGCCAGCCTCAACGGCTACATCGAGGAGATGATCAACGGCCAGAAGGTGGTGAAGGTGTTCAACCACGAGGAGATCGCCAAGGCCGAATTTGACCGCCGCAACGACGAATTGTGCGAGAACGCCACCCAGGCCAACAAGCTCAGCAACATCCTGGGCCCGGTGAACAACAACATGGGCCACATCCAGTACGTGGTGCTGGCCATCGCCGGCGGCGCGCTGGCCATCGCAGGCCTGCCCAACCTGAGCCTGCGCGGCATGGCTCCCCTGACCTTGGGCGCCATTGCCTCCTTCCTCACCCTGAGCCGCAACTTCATGCAGCCCATCAACCAGGTGGCCCAGCAGATCAACTTTATCGCCATGGCCCTGGCGGGCGCGGGGCGCATCTTCAGCCTGATGGACGAAAAGCCCGAGGCCGACGAGGGCCAGGTGCGCCTGGTGAACGCCAAGGAGGAGGGCGGCGAGATCCGGGAGACCCCCGAGCACACCGGCCTGTGGGCCTGGAAGTATCCCCATACCGACGGGCGCGTGACCTATGAAAAGCTCCAGGGCGACGTGGTGATGGACCATGTGGATTTTGCCTACGATCCCGAAAAGCCCGTGCTGCACGATATCACCCTGTACGCGCGCCCGGGCCAGAAGGTGGCCTTCGTGGGCGCTACGGGCGCGGGCAAGACCACCATCACCAACCTGATCAACCGCTTCTACGACATCGCCGACGGCAAGATCCGCTACGACGGCATCAATATCAACAAGATTTCCAAGCGCGACCTGCGCCATTCCCTGGGCGTGGTGCTGCAGGATGTGAACCTCTTCACCGGCACGGTGATGGACAATATCCGCTACGGCAAGCTGGACGCTACGGACGAGGAGTGCATCGCCGCGGCCAAGCTGGCCAACGCTCACGATTTCATCACCCGCCTGCCCGAGGGCTACAATACCATGCTCAAGGGTGACGGCAGCGGTCTCAGCCAGGGCCAGCGGCAGCTGATCTCCATTGCCCGCGCCGCCGTGGCCGACCCGCCCGTCATGATCCTGGACGAGGCCACCTCCTCCATCGATACCCGCACCGAAGCCCTGGTGCAGCGCGGCATGGACCGGCTGATGCAGGGCCGCACGGTGTTCGTCATCGCCCACCGCCTGTCCACGGTGCAGAATTCCGACGTCATCATGGTGCTGGACCACGGCCACATCATCGAGCGCGGCAGCCACGACCAGCTGATCGCCGAAAAGGGCCAGTATTACCAGCTGTATACCGGCGCGTTTGAGCTGGAGTGACGACTGAGGGCCTTTTGCCAGCTGTCATTGAGAACAGGTTCCGTCATGCTCCCGTTTTCCTCCGCATAGGATAGAGCGATCCAACCTATGCGGAGGTGTTTTTTATGTCGGACAGCACCGTGACCACTGCCTGCGCCTATACCTACACCGTCAAGCGGGGCGACAGCTTCTATCTGATCGCCCGGCGGCTGGGGGTGCCCCTGCGGGATCTGATGAACGCCAACGCGGAGATCCCGCCCTCCCGGCTCATGGTGGGGGATGTGCTGTGCATCCCCTCCTGCGCGGATAGCCCGGCCCAGGAGCCGGACACGCCCGCCCAGGACCCCGCCGCCTGCCCCGCGGAGCGCCGCCACAAGGTGGCCGCCCAGGAGACGGTGACGGACATCCAGATCCAGCACAACAAGAGCCTGCACACCCTGGAGGTGGCCAATCCTCAATTGGATCTGGACAACCTGAAGGAGGGGGATACCGTGTGCGTGCCGCCGGTCAATCTGCCCTGCGCCCTGCCCGGCAGCGCGGTGATCGCCGAGGGGGATACGCTGGAGAGCCTGGCCAACCGCTATCGGCTGTCCCTGGCGCAGCTTTTGCGGGCCAATCCCTGCCTGGCCCCGGATGATTTTGTGCCGGGCGTTACCGTCAAGCTGCCGCAATAACGGGAAAGCGGTCCATAAAGGGGATGCGTTTATATGGAGGCGCGTCCTCTTTTTCTTGTATGGCCGTTTTTTTCGTGCTATAATAGTGCGAATTTTGATGAAATCAGGTGAAGCCATGCGCAGGATGACGGAAGGCCCCATTGCCCGGCACCTGGTGGCCTACGCGCTGCCGGTGATCTTGGGCAATCTGTTCCAGCTGATGTACAACGCGGTGGACTCGGTGGTCATCGGGCGCTACGCCGGAGAGGCGGCGGTGGCGGCGGTGAGCGCGGCCAATCCCGTGATGACCATTGCCGTGCTGGGCGTCAGCGGGCTGACCATCGGCGCGTCGGTGCTCATGAGCCGCTTCTTCGGGGCGGAGGACAACGCCGCCCTGCGGCGGGAAACGGCCACCATCTGCCTGTTTGGCCTGCTGGTGTCCCTGGGCATCCTGGCGGCGGGGCTGCCGCTGGCGGTGCCCTTCCTGCGGCTGCTGCGCACGCCGGAGGAGATCATGCCTTCCTCCGCCCGCTATCTGCGGGTGGTGCTGCTGGGCTTCCCTTTCACATTCCAATACAACGCCCTGTCCTCCGCCATGCGCTCGGTGGGGGATTCCAAGAGCCCTGTGTGGTGCCTGGCGGCCAGCGCGGTGCTGAACACGGCGCTGGATATCCTGGCCGTGGGCGTGCTGCACTGGGGCGTGATGGGCGCGGCGGCGGCCACGGTGATCGCCCAGGCGTTCAGCGCCGGGATGTGCCTGATCCTCATGCGCCGCATCCCCGTGCTGCGGCTGCATCGCAGGGAGCTGCGCATGGACCCGGCCCTGCTGAAAGAAACCCTCAAGCTGGGCTCCGTCACCGCCCTGCAGCAGGTGAGCCTGCCCCTGGGCAAGGTGATCATCCAGAGCGTCATCAACGCCCAGGGCGTGGCCATGATCGCCGCCTTCAACGCCTGCGCCCGGGTGGACGACTTTGCCATCGTGCCCGCGCAGAGCATTTCCGCCGCCCTGATGACCTGCATGGCCCAGAACCTGGGGGCGAAAAAGAAGGAGCGCGCCCGCAAATCCTTCTGGGTGGGCCTGACCATCGAGCTGTGCTACGGCGTGTGCGTGTGCCTGGCGGCCTATCTGCTGCGGCGGCCCATCATGCTGCTGTTCGCGCCCTCTCCGGAGGCGGAGATGGTGGCCCTGGGCGTGGCCTATCTGGGCATCCTGGCGCCATTTTATATGTTCCCCGCCTTCAATAACACCCTGCAGGGCTCCTTCCGCGCCCTGCGCAAAATGCCCGTGACCCTGGCCTCCACCGTGCTGCAAATGGGCACCCGGGTGATCCTCATCGCCCTGTGGGTGCCCAGGGTGGGCATCACAGGCGCGGCCTGGGCCACCATCGTGGGCTGGATCCTGATGGCCACGCTGGAGGGGTCGTATCTGCACCATGTGTGGAAACAAATGTAAAACTGCCGGAAATAAGGGTTGCCAATCGCCGAAAATATGTTATAATGTGAAACAATAAACGGGATATGATCCCGATTGAAGGAGGAAAAACATGAAAAAGCTGTTTGCTGTGGCCCTGGCCCTGGTGATGCTGCTGTCCGTGGCCGCCTTTGCCGAGACTGCCAATTACACCGGCATTTGGTATCTGAACGAGATCGACTTTGGCGGCACCAAGCTGGCTCCCGCCGCCATGGGCATGGAGATGACCTTTGACCTGAAGGACGACGGCACCGTGAGCGTCACCAGCCCCGACGAAGAAGGCCAGATGAAGGAATCCATCGGCGCCTGGACCCTGGAAGGCGAAGTCCTGACCGTGACCGTTGACGACGAACCCATGGTCTTCAGCCTGGTGGATGGCAACCTGGTGGCCGACAGCGGCGATGGCATGGCCATGACCTTTGGCCGTGAAAAGGTGGAAGCGGAAGTTTATGTGCCTGCCGAGCCCAAGGCGGACGCCGCTGAGGCGGACTACGCCGGTAACTGGACCGCCACCCAGCTCGATATGGACGGCATGTTCATCAATCCCGCTCTGGTTGGTATGGATACCACCGCTGTTATCGAAGGCACCACCATCACCCTGAACGGCGCTTTCCTGTTTGATAATGAAGCCTTTGAGGCCGAACTGAAGGACGGCAAGCTGGTGTATGCCGCCAATCCTGATGAGGTCATGGTTTCCGCCATCTCCGTGCAGGCGCTGGAGGACGGCGCGCTGAAGCTGGTCATCGGCGAAGGCGAAAACGCCATGTGCCTGTATCTGGAAAAGGCTGAGTGATCCCATCATCCCCCGCGGCAGCCCTTTGGGCTGCCGTTTTTTTGTATCCTTTGGGAAGAAAACCCGTGTTTTGTGTTGAAACATCATTTTCCTTGTGCTATAATGGATACGTTGGAATCGATTTTCCGCGAAAACGCGGTTATAACTTGAAAGGGATGGTATGCACATGTACGACGCAATCGTGATTGGCGCCGGCGTAGTGGGCTGCGCGGTGGCGCAGCAGCTGTCCAGGTATGACGGCAAGCTGCTGGTCATTGACCGGATGGAAGACGTGGCGGACGGCGCCAGCAAGGCCAACAGCGGCATCGTCCACGCGGGTTTTGACGCGCACCCCGGCACGGAAAAGGCGCGCCTGAACGTGAAGGGCGCGAAGATGTACAAAAAGCTGGCGAACCAGCTGGGCGTGCCCTATGGCCAGCCCGGCGCCCTGGTGCTGGGCTTCTCCGAGGAGGATCGCAAGACCCTGGAGAACCTGCTGGCCCAGGCCGTGGCCAACGATGTGGAAGGCTGCCGCATTGTGGAGCACGATGAAATTTTGAAAATGGAACCCAACACCAATCCCGACGTGGTGTGCGCCCTGTACGCCCCCACCAGCGGCCTGGTGAGCCCCTATGAGATGACCTGCGCCCTGGCGGACAGCGCCGCCGAGAACGGCGTGGAGTTCAAGCTCAGCAATCCCGTGCTGGAGATCAAGCCCACCTCCGACGGCAACTGGCTGGTGATCACCGAGCGCGACGAATACAAGACCCGTGCGGTGGTCAACTGCGCCGGTATGGGCAGCGGCATTTTGCACAACATGATCTCCACCCGCAAGGTGAAGCTCATCGCCCGCCGCGGCGAATATTATCTGCTGGACCACATGGCGGAGATCCCCTTCACCATGACCATGTTCCAGTGCCCCACCAAGATGGGCAAGGGCGTGCTGGTTTCTCCCACCACTCATGGCAACATCCTGCTGGGCCCCACCGCGGACGACATTGACGACGGCTACGACGTGGCCACCACCCGCCAGGGCCTGGACGATGTGCTGGCCAAGGTGCGCCTGACCTGGAAGAACGTGAACCTGCGCCAGGTGATCACCACCTTCTCCGGCATCCGCGCCCATGAGGAGCATGGCGACTTTATCATCGGCAAGGTGGAAGGCGCTCCCGCGGGCGCTTACGAGGCTGTGGGCGTGGAGAGCCCCGGCCTGTCCGCCGCTCCCGCCATCGGCCAGGAACTGGGCGACGAAGTGGCCGCCTTCCTGGGCCTCAAAAAGGACGAGGGCTGGAAGGAGCCCACGCCCCTGCCCAAGACTTTCCGCACCATGACGGATGAAGAACGGGCCGAGGCCTATGCCAAGGACCCCGAATACGGCGTGCTGGTGTGCCGCTGCGAGCAGGTCACCGAGGCCGAGATCCGCGCCGCCATCCGCCGTCCCGTGGGCGCGCGCTCCATCGACGGCGTCAAGCGCCGCACCCGCGCGGGCATGGGCCGCTGCCAGGGCGGCTTCTGCAGCCCCCGCGTGATGGAGATCCTCTGTGAAGAACTGGGCGTCAGCCCGCTGGATATCACCAAGTGCGGCGGCGAAAGCAAGCTGCTGGTCGGTACGCTGCATCAGATCGCAAAGGAGGCGCGCCCCGATGAAGAATGAACTGCCCATCATCAATGTTGATATCCTGATCGTCGGCGCGGGCCCCGCAGGCCTGGCCGCCGCCATCAGCGCCAAGAAGGTGGGCGTGGACAGCCTGGTGGTGCTGGAGCGCGAAGAGAATGCCGGCGGCATCCTGCGTCAGTGCATCCATAACGGCTTCGGCCTCCATCGCTTCAAGGAAGAATTGACCGGACCTGAATACGCCCAGCGCGATATCGATACCGCCGCTGAGCTGGGCATCGACGTGCGCACCGGCGTGACGGTGCTGAGCGTCACCAAAGATAAGGTAGTCACCGCCATCAGCAAGAAGTACGGCCTGCAGATCTTCCAGGCCAAGGCCGTCGTGCTGGCCATGGGCTGCCGCGAGCGTCCCCGTGGGGCGCTGGCCATCCCCGGCACCCGCTGCGCGGGCATTTACAGCGCCGGCACCGCCCAGAAGTTCGTCAACCTGGAGGGCTTCATGCCTGGCCGTAAGGTGGTCATCCTGGGCAGCGGCGACATCGGCCTGATCATGGCCCGCCGCATGACCCTGCAGGGCGCCAAGGTGCTGGCCTGCGTGGAGCTGATGCCCTTCAGCAGCGGCCTGAACCGTAACATCGTGCAGTGCCTGCATGACTACAACATCCCGCTGTACCTTAGCCACACCGTCACCGATATCCAGGGCAAGGAGCGCGTCACCGGCGTCACCGTGTCCAAGGTGGACGAGAACCGCCGCCCCATCCCCGGCACCGAGATCCAGTTCGACTGCGACACGCTGCTTTTGTCCGTGGGCCTGATCCCCGAGAACGAGCTGACCATCGGCGCGGGCGTGGAGATGAGCAACGTCACCAGCGGCGCCATCGTGGACGACAGCCTGCAAACCTCAGTCCCCGGCATCTTTGCCTGCGGCAACGTGCTGCACGTGCATGACCTGGTGGACTTCGTGTCCGGCGAGTCCTTCAAGGCCGGTCAGGCCGCCGCGGACTTCGTGCAGGGCAAGGACCATGCGGGCCGCCTGGTGGCCGTTAAGGACGGCGCAGGCGCGCGCGGCGTGGTGCCCCAGCAGATCCGCCTGGAAAAGGGCGCGGAGCACGCTCCCATCGATCTCATGTTCCGTCCGGATCGCGTGTACCAGAACCCCTACGTGGTCGTCACCGCCGACGGCAAGCCCATCTTCTCCCAGAAGAAGATGGTCATGGCTCCCGGCGAAATGGCCAACATCACCCTGAACGCCAAACAGCTGGCCGCCTGCGAGGACGCCCAGTGCATCGAGGTTTCCGTCTCCCTGGAAAAGCCGGCCATGTAAGCCAACATAAAAAT
This sequence comes from uncultured Eubacteriales bacterium, assembly GCA_902781945.1. Taxonomy (GTDB): domain Bacteria; phylum Bacillota; class Clostridia; order Christensenellales; family Aristaeellaceae; genus SFMI01. The sequence goes on from CACZLE010000026.1 coordinate 26,797, forward strand.
GAGGATCGGGCGAAAGCCCGGTCCTTTTTGCGGTGTGCCGGGCATGGCACAATTCTTGCAGGTGAAAGTCCTGCCACGGGTAGTTACCGCCAAGTGTAGCGAAGCGCAAGCTGCTGTCAGC
>CACZLE010000027.1 GCA_902781945.1 uncultured Eubacteriales bacterium
AACCATGGTGATGGCGGCGGTCAGGGTGGTCTTGCCGTGGTCAACGTGGCCGATGGTGCCAATGTTTACGTGAGGCTTGGTGCGCTCAAACTTTTGCTTGGCCATTGGAATCTCCTCCTCCGATGTGTTCAAAGACACTTTTGCTGCCGGTTGACCCGGCGAATGGAGCGGGTGATGGGAATCGAACCCACGTGGTCAGCTTGGGAAGCTGAAGTTCTGCCATTGAACTACACCCGCGCGACGCGTTTGGCACATGATTACCAAACGCAATTATTTTACACGCTCTTGATAGAAATGTCAACTACCAATCGCATTTTTCCCCGGTATTACAGCTCCTCGTTGCGCTTTTCTTCCAGAAAATGGGTCAGCTTGCGCTTGACGCGCTGCAGGGCGTTGTCGATGGATTTGACATGGCGGCCCAGCATCTCGGCGATCTCCTGATAGCTTTTGCCGTCCAGGAAGGCGGAGAGCACCTGCTGCTCCAGATCGGAGAGCACCGTGCCGATCTGCTCCTGGATATGGCTCATATCCTCCTGGCCGATGAAGAGCTCTTCGGGATTGGTCACCCGACCCTCGATCACGTCCAGCAGCGTGCGGTCCGATTCCTCGCCGTAAAGCGGTTTGTTGAGGGAAACATAGCTGTTGAGGGGCACGTGCTTTTGCCGGGTGGCCGTTTTGATGGCGGTGATGATCTGCCGCTTGACGCACAGTTCCGCAAAGGCCCGGAAGGAAGATTGCTTGTCGGGCTTGAAATCCCGGATGGATTTATAAAGCCCGATCATGCCTTCCTGCACGATGTCCTCATGATCCGCGCCCACCAGAAAATAGCTGCGCGCCCGGCCCCGGACAAAATTCTTGTATTTGTCCAGCAGATATTCCAGCGCCTCGCCGTCCCCCTGCTGCGCCAGAACCACGACGTCATCGTCGCTCATGGACAGGTATTTTTCATAGCGCTCGTCCAAAGTTTCAGACATGGTTTGCTCCCGGCTGCTTTATTCGCGGGCGGCAGCCGCCGCGTACATCAGGATGCCCGCCGCCACGGAGGCGTTGAGGGATTCCATGGCGGGATTCTTCATGGTGATAGAGACCACGTGGTCGCATTGCTCCAGCACCAGGCGGCTGATGCCGTCGCCTTCGGAGCCGATCACAAGAGCACAGGGGCCGGAGAAATCCACCTGGCGGAAGTTTTCCCCTTCCGCGTCCGCCCCATACAGCCAGATACCCAGGGTCTTGAGCTTTTTGATCTCATTGGTCAGGTTGGTCACCCGGGCCACCTTGATATGCTCGATACCGCCAGCGGAAGCCTTGACAGCGGCGGGCGTCAGACCCACCGCCCGGCGTTCGGGCACGATGACGCCATGGGCGCCCACGGCGGCGGCGGTGCGGATCACCGCGCCCAGGTTATGGGGATCGGTGACGCCGTCCAGGATGATCAGGAAAGGAGCTTCGCCCCGCTCTTTGGCCACAGCCAGCATATCGTCCACGTCGGCATACTGATAGGCCGAGGCGAAGGCGATCATGCCCTGGTGGTTTTTGGCCAGCTCGTCCAGGCGTATGCGCTCCACCATCTGCACGGGCACATGGGCCTCATGTGCCATGGCCACGATCTGCTGAGCGGTGCCGGACAGATCGCCCTTGGCCACCAGCAGCTTTTCGATATCTCTGCCGGATTTCAGCGCCTCCCGGATGGGATTGCGTCCGGTCAGCAGGTTTTCCATCGCTTCTTCCTCACGGGGCGGAGGAACGGGAGCGGGCCGGGGCGCAGGCTTGCGCTCCATAGGAGGCCGCGCGGGACGGCGCTCCTCCTTGCGCGCGGGCTTCTCCTGATAATTTCTGCCGTGATACCCGCCCCGGGCGTCCTTCTGATAGCCGTCCATGACGGGCTTCCCCTTGCCGCGGCCCTTATAGCCGCGGTATTCGGTGCCCTCGTTGGGTTTGCGGGCATCCTCCCGCAGATGATCCTGCTTGGTCATGCGCTTCTTTTTATAATCGTCAAAGTATGGCATTTTGATCCTCTTTTATCAAAGATTTTTATATTTTTCGCGGATTTCCTGCATTTTTCCGCAGGATTTATCTCCCTCGGGGCACTTGCCGCGCACGCAGCCGGGCCCGGCGTTGGCGAACAGCACGGGAGCGGCTTGCTTGCACAGGCGCAGCATTTCTTCCGCCAGACCGCGGATTTCCCATTGCGCGCGCATACAGCAGCGCAGTTCAAAGAAATGCATCAGCTCCCGCACGTTCATGGTGACGATCAGACGGGTCTCACAAGCGTTGGGCAGCACAAAACGGGCGTCTTCATTGCTCTTTTCTCCCTTTGCTCCCAATTGCTGCTGCCATTCCACATACCAGGCCTGCATCTGATCCATCTGCGCCTGATAGCGGGCCACGGCCTCCTCCCCCAGCGCCTTGATGGCCGGAGGAATGATATAGGAAAATGTCTCCGCCAGGGACACATAGCGCTGGCTCTGGACGCTGAAGGAAGCGATGCGATGGCGGGTCAGCTGAGCCAGCAGCACCCGGCTGACGCCCTCCACGGCAAAGGTGAAGGTGGCGTGCTCCAGCACGGACAGATGACCCGATTCCATGATCTTTTCCAGGAAAGCGCTCTGATCCTGGGCGGAGATCTTTTCCCGCAGCGCGGCTACGTCCGCCTTGGCGTAGCACAGCTTGGCGCCCAGCGCGCACACCTGCTCCGGCAGGGGCGTGTGGGCGATCAATTCAACATGCAGATTCTTTTCCGGCATGGTTTACTCCTTGACGCGGCTTAATTGAAATAAGGTCTGCGCCCTGCGCATCTGTCCCGTAAGATACAGGTAGCCCATCAACGCCTCGAAGGCGGTGGCCTTCATATATTCTTCCCGGGAAGCCGCCTGCGGGATGCTGTGTCCTGGATGGCTGTTGCGGGCGCGCTTGACGATATCCGCTTCATCCTCTGTCAGCAGATGCTGAATGGCGTCCAGCATGGTCGCCTGGGAGACGGCGTTGACGGTGCCGGTGGCCCGGGCATGCATCTCTTTGATGGAAGCGGAGGAAAACATCAGCTCCGTGCGCACCAGCAGATCGCAGATGGTATCCCCGATGAAGGCCAATCGCAGGGCGGGCAGCTGATAGGCCGCCTGTTTATCCATCAGCGGCATATCACTTTTGAGCGGTCTTGCTGTAAGCAGACGGGCTCATGCCCACGATGTTCTTGAAGGTCTTGGAGAAGTGGTAGGGATCGCTCATGCCCACTTCGATGCCCGCCTGACGGACGGTGGAGCCGTTTTTGAGCAGGGTCTTGGCCCGCTCCATCTTGCAGAACAGCTGGTAGCTCTGGGGCGGCATGCCCACCTCGGATACGAAGCGCTTTCGGAAGGTCTCCACAGGCATGCGGCTGATGGAAGCCATTTCCGCCAGGGAAAAGCTGTCGCGGTACTGATTCTTGCGCATGGCGTCCACCACCCGGGCGATCTCATGGGACAGCACGGCATCCATGGCCACGGGCTGGCCGGAATGGGAGGCCAGCATGGCCCATAAAAGCTGCTGCAGCTGGGCGCTGGAGGCGTCCTGGGCAGCGGAAATGCGCACCACGGCCTGCACGATATGGCGGCTGAGGGTCAATTGGGAAGGCAAAGCGCCCTGCTTCATCACGCGATGGGGCAGCGCGCCCATGCGCTGCAGGAAGCTGTTGCTCAGTACGCCATCCACCGTCATCCATAGTACGCGGGCTTCCTGGGTGGCGGTCACGGTGACGCCATGGGTGCCCGGCGGCAGCATGCAGCAATCGCCGCCATGCAGAGAATAAGAAACATCGTCGTTTTCCAGCTGCACCAGGCCGTTTTCCACGGCGAACCACAGCCAGCGGGAGGTATCGCTCATATGATACAGTCCCAGCGGAAGCATGGCGGAGCCGGCGGAACCGATCCATACGCCGCTGGCGCGGGCCAGCTCGTCCGGGGCGTGGTTGCCTTCCACATAAAGCGGCTGATTGGCTTCGTCTTCAAGGGCCGGGATCAAAAGCATAGACTTGGACATACATCATCCTCCATTCGGGGTAACACTTACAAATATATATTTTACATCCCAAATTTGCCATTGTCAATATCGGAACGGATTTTTACATGTAAATTTTATGGTTTTTCAATATATGGTGGTCAAAAACAGAAAAATCCGGCTGCCGTCCACAAGAAAAGTTGCAAACTGAACATGGACAAAAATTGTCGTTTATGGTATGATAGCAAATTGAAGTATTATGCTTGGAGGATGACCCGTGAAAGTATTCTCGGCCGACCGTCTTGAAAAGCTGCTTGACACCGTGCTCAAGCCCTCGCGGTATACCGGCGGCGAAATGAACGCCGTCGTCAAGCCCTTTGATCAGGCGGAAGTGACCTTTGCTTTTTGTTTTCCCGATTCCTATGAGGTGGGCATGTCCCATCTGGGCATCAAGATCCTCTATGATATCATCAATCGCCAGCCCTGGGCGCTGTGCGAGCGGTCCTTCATGCCCTGGCCCGATATGGCGGACGCCATGCGCAGGGAAGAATTGCCGCTTTTTTCCATCGAATCCCGCACGCCGCTGGATCGTTTTGATATCGTCGGCTTCACCCTGCAATATGAAATGAGCTACACCAACGTGCTGGAGATGCTGGACCTGGCCGGAATCCCCCTGTATTCCCGGGATCGTCAGGACGGCCCCATCATCATGGCGGGCGGTCCCTGCGCCTACAATCCCGAGCCCTTGGCCCCCTTTGTGGACGTGTTCCAGATCGGCGACGGCGAGGAAATGATGGTGGAGGCCATTGCCTGCGTGCGCAAGTGCAAAAAGGCGGGACTTTCCCGCCTGGATACCCTGCGGGCGCTGGCCGGGATCGAAGGTATCTATGTTCCCGCTTTCTATCAGGTAAGCTATAACGACGACGGCACCCTCGCGGACTTCTATCCCGTCGACGACGCGGCTCCCGCCATCGTGCGCAAGCGCATCGTGCGGGATCTGGACAGCGCCGCCTATCCCGAAGCCTTCGTGGTACCCTATACCGAAGCCATCCATGACCGCATCGTGCTGGAGATCATGCGCGGCTGCACCAAGGGCTGCCGGTTCTGCCAGGCGGGCATGCTCTATCGTCCCGTGCGCGAACGGAGCCTGGAAACCCTGCTAGCCCAGGCGGAAAAGCTGGAAAACGCCACGGGCTATGAGGAAATGTCCCTTTCCTCCCTGTCCAGCGGCGATTACACCCATTTGACGGAATTGGTCTGCGCGCTGACGGAGCGATACGCAGATCGCAAGATCAGCGTTTCCCTGCCCTCCATGCGCATTGACAGCTTTGTGAAGCAATCCCTGGAGGAAGCTCAGAAGGTGCGCAAATCCGGCCTGACCCTGGCCCCCGAGGCCGGCACCCAGCGCATGCGGGACGTGATCAACAAGGGCGTGACGGAGGAGGACCTGATCCGCGCCGTCACCGACGCCTTTGAAAGCGGCTGGAGCACGGTAAAGCTGTATTTCATGATCGGCCTGCCCACGGAGACCGACGAGGACCTGCAGGGCATCGGCAATCTGGCCCGGGACGTGATCAACGCCTATTTCACCGTCCCCCGCAGCGTGCGCGCCAAGGGGCTGCGGGTCACCTGCAGCGCGTCCACCTTTGTGCCCAAGCCCTTTACCCCCTTCCAATGGCAGGGGCAGGACGAACTGCCCACAATAAAAGAAAAGCAGGCCCGTTTGGGCGATATTCTGCACCAGGTGAAGGGCGTCAACTTCAATTGGCACGAACCGGAGCTGAGCATGCTGGAAGCCTGCTTCGCCCGGGGAGACCGACGCATGGCGGACGTGCTGTACGCCGCCTGGAAAAACGGCTGCCGCATGGACGGATGGACGGAATTCCTGAACTACGAGGGCTGGATGAAGGCCTTCCAGGATTGCAATGTGGATCCCGCGTTCTACGCCAACCGCGTCCGGGGTGAAAAAGAGCTGCTGCCCTGGGATTTCATCGACGCGGGCGTCACCAAGGCTTTCCTGTGGCGCGAATGGCAAAAGGCCCAGCGGGCGGAGGTCACCCCCGATTGCCGCAAGGGCTGCCAGGGCTGCGGGCTCAAGCGCTTTGAGGGAGTGTGCGTGGATCGATGAAAATGCTGGTTGTTTTTGAAAAGAAGGAACGGCTGCGCCACGTGGGGCATCTGGATCTGATGCGGGCCATGCAGCGGGCCCTGCGCCGCAGCGGCGTGCCCATCGCCTTTTCCCAGGGCTTCAACCCCCATCTGCTGGTCACCTTCGCCGCGCCGCTGTCCGTGGGCATGCCGGGTCTGCGCGAGGTGATGGAGGTTCCCCTGTCCGCTGAAATCAGCGAGGAAGAATTCAAGGAAAAACTCCGCGCCGCCCTGCCGCCGGAATTGCCCTGCGTGGCCGTGCGCGCGGTGGAGGATCGCCATCCCGCGCCCATGGCGCAGCTTTTTGCCGCTGCGTACCGGGTCACCGTGCAGGAAAACGCGGCGGAGATCCTGGCCGCTATCCCCTCCCTGCTGGAAAAAGAAAGCGTCATGGCCATGAAAAGGACCAAGAGCGGGGACAAGCTGACGGATATCCGGCCCATGATCTACGAGATGAAGAAGGTCGACGGTCAGCGCTTCGATTGTGTGCTGGCCCTGTGCGAAGCCGCCACCTGCAAGGTGGAATTGCTGATGGATGCCCTGACGGCGGAATCCAAACTGGAAACCCGTCCCCGCTATCTGGCCGTGCGCACCCAGCTTCTGGGCAAGGATTTTACGCCCCTGGAGCTGTTATGAGCACCCTTTTGATCGAGAAGGACGGCAGCGGCTTGCGTTTCGCCCTGATCCACCGGGATCGGCTTTATGCTTATCAGTCCGAGACCCGGGTGCAGGGCATCCGGGATGATCAGATCTTCCTCGGCGTTGTGGACCGCAACGTCAAGGGCATCAGCGGAGCCTTCGTGCGGCTGCCCGGCAAGGAATACGGCTTTCTGCCCTTTGCCGACGGCGAAAAATCCCTGCCCTCTGGTTCTCCCGTGGTGGTGCAGGTGAAGCGCCCGCCCACGGGAAATAAAAAAGCGCTGCTGTCCCGGGATATCGCCCTGCCGGGTGCTTCTGTGATCTATCTGCCCCTGGCCAAGGGCGTCCGCGTTTCCAACCGCTGTGAAGCGGAAGAAAAGCAGCAGCTCAAGGCCCTGGCGAAAACGCTGCCCCACGGCGAGGACGGCATGATTCTGCGTTCCGCCGCCCTGCATGCGGAAAAAGAGCAGATCAAAAACGAACTGGATCGTTTGCGCGGCGTTTGGCAGCAGATCCAAACAGCCGCCTCGCACAAATCAGAGCCCTGTCTGTTGTGGAGCGGAGAAAGCATGCTGACCCAGCTGCTGCGGGAGGAAGAAGGCCGTCTGGAATCCATTCTGACCAACGATCCCGCCGCGGTCCCGCCGGATTGCGCCGTCGAAATCAGGCAATGCGAGCATCCTTTCCTGCTGTACAATGTGGAGCGCAAGCTGGAAAAATCCCTGCGCCGCACGGTCCAGATGAAAAGCGGCGCCAATCTGGTGATTGATCCCTGCGAGGCCATGACGGTGATCGACGTCAACAGCGCCATGGCGGCAGGCGGCCAAAACATCAGCCAGACCGCCCTGAAAATCAATCGGGAAGCCGCCTGGGAGGTGGCGAGGCTGCTCCGCCTGCGGTCCATCGGCGGCATGATCCTGGTGGATTTCATCGATATGCCCACCGACGCGGACCGCGAGATCATTCTATATGAAATGCGCGCCGCCCTGGCAGAGGACCCCATCAAGAGCACTGTGCACGATTTTACCGCCCTGGGGCTCCTGGAGATCACCCGGCATCGTGTGCGGGAGCCTTTCCCGGCCTTGCCCGATTTGCCCTGTCCCCATTGCGGCGGGACGGGCGCGGCCATTTTCCCTTATGAGGAGGACGCGGAAGATGCGTGAAGAAATCAAACGGATCCCGGAGGAGGAGCTTGCCCGGCAGCAGGATTATATGCGGCGGGTCCGCTTCCATCCGGATCGTCCGAAAACCTATTATATCGTGACCTACGGCTGCCAGATGAACGCCCACGACAGCGAAAAGCTGGCGGGCATGCTGGAGGAAATGGGCATGGAGCCCGCCGCCGAGCGCACCCAGGCGGATATCGTGCTGCACAACACCTGCTGCATCCGCGACAACGCCGAGCGCAAGGCCCTGGGCAACGTGACCTGGCTCAAGGAAATCAAAAAGGAGCGGCCGGAACTGATGATCGGCGTATGCGGCTGCATGATCCAGCAGGAGGAAATGGCCAAAAAGCTGCTGAAACAGTATCCCTTTATCGATCTGGCTTTCGGCACGGGCAATCTGTACCGCATGCCGGAATATCTGCTGGAGGCCATTGAAAACAAGAGCCGCGTCATCCGGGTGGATCAGGAATCGAGCACCGTGGTGGAAGGCCTGCCCGTGCGCCGGGAAAGCGACATCAAGGCCTATATCACCGTGATGTACGGCTGCAATAATTTCTGTTCCTACTGCATCGTGCCCTATGTGCGGGGCCGGGAGCGCAGCCGCCGGGCGGATGACATCGTGCGGGAGGCGGAAGGCCTGGTGGCCGCGGGCGCAAAGGAAATCATGCTGCTGGGCCAGAACGTGAACAGCTATGGCCTGGACAGCGAAGAAAATATTTCCTTCGCCAAGCTGCTCCATCGCGTCACCCAGACGGGGATCCCCCGGGTGCGCTTCATGACCTCCCATCCCAAGGACCTGTCCGACGAGCTCATCGACGAAATGGCCCATAATCCCGTCATCGCGCCCCATTTGCATCTGCCGGTGCAGAGCGGCTCTGACCGCATCCTGCATGAAATGAACCGGCGCTATACCCGGGAACACTATCTGAGCAGGGTACACGCGCTGCGCAGCGCCATGCCGAACATCGGCCTGACCACCGACCTGATCGTGGCCTTCCCCGGCGAGACCGAAGCGGAATTTGAAGAAACCCTGTCGCTGGTGGAGGAAGTGCGCTGTGACAGCGCCTATACCTTCATTTACAGCCCCCGCAAGGGTACCCGCGCCGCCGAAATGCCCGGCCAGATCGATCCCAAGGTAGCCTCCGAGCGCATTGAGCGCCTGATCGCCGCCCAGGAGCGCATCACCGGGGAGATCCTCTCCGGCATGGCGGGACAGACCGTGCAGGTGCTGGTGGAGGGCGCTTCCCGCCGCCGCGCCACGCAGCTGACGGGCAAGAGCGGACGGAATATCAACGTCAACTTTAACGGCGACGCCGAAGACGTGGGCAAGATCCTCCCCGTGCGCGTCACCGGTGCGGGCAGCAACACCCTGCGGGGCGAAAAGGAGAATGTATAACATGTTCCATATGAACCGCGAAATCTATGATAAAATTGAGGAGCTGGGCCGCCTGATCGCGGACAGCGAGCCCTTCAAGGCCATGAAGCTGGCCAGGAAAGCCAGTGCGGAGGATCCCCAGGCCGTAGCCCATATCGCCAAGTATACGGAATTGCAGCAGAAGCTGGAAGGGCTGATGGGCCAGAAGGACCTGGATTTTGATCAGATCGGCGAAATGACCCGGGAGCTGGACGAAATCAGCACGGAGCTGAACGCCATCCCCTCCTATCGCGCCTTTCAGCAGGCCAAGCAGGAATACGACACCCTGATGCAGGACGTGACCGACGTGCTGCAAAGCGTGGTGGATCCTCAGATCCAGTGCAGCTGCCGCGGCAACTGCGCCGAATGCCCCGGCTGCGGCCAGGAAGAAGAATAACCCGACTGACACAAGAGGAGACAAAGAAAATGGCACGACCCGCAGTAGGCAGCGTCACCCCCATGATGCAGCAATACCTGGTCATCAAGGAGCAGCATCCCGACGAACTGCTTTTTTACCGTCTCGGCGACTTTTACGAGATGTTCTTTGACGACGCCATCACGGCCAGCCGGGAGCTGGAATTGACCTTGACGGGCCGGGACTGCGGCCTTCCCGAGCGCGCCCCTATGTGCGGCGTGCCCTATCACGCGGTGGATACCTACATCACCCGCCTGATCGAGAAGGGCTACCGGGTGGCCATCTGCGAGCAGATGGAGGACCCCGCCCTGGCCAAAGGCCTGGTGAAACGCGAGATCACCCGCATCGTCACCCCCGGCACCGTCACGGATCAATCCGCCCTGCATGACCGGCAGAACAGCTTTTTGGCGGCGGTGTGCTTCGATGGCAAACGGGCGGGCGTAGCCTATGTGGACGTGACCACAGGCGAATTCTACGTGCGGCAGCTGGCCAATCTGGAAAGGGAGCTGCGCGGCGCCCTGGCCTCCATCTCTCCTCGTGAAATCATCACCAATGGCCCGGAGGCCATCCAGGCTGTGTCCGCTGTGCCCCTGGGCAATTGCCCCCAGACGGCATTCCGGGGCGCCAACGCTACCGAGATGCTCACAGGGCACTTTGGCGTTACCAGCCTCACGTCTTTAGGCCTGGACGCGTCCCTGCTGCCCGCGGCCCATGCTGCCGGCGCTTTGATGCGCTATCTGGACGAGACCCAGAAGAACGCCATGACCCATATCACAGCCCTGCGTGTGCTGGCGGAAAATCAAACCATGCCCCTGGACGCCGCCACCCGGCGCAATCTGGAATTGACCGAGGGCCTGGCCAGCCGAAGCCAGCGGGGCAGCCTGCTGTGGCTGCTGGACAAGACCGCCACGGCCATGGGCGGGCGTTTGCTGCGCCGCTGGGTGGAGCAGCCGCTGCTGAACCAGGCGGATATCGAAGCCCGTCTGGACGCGGTCAGCACCCTGTATGGCAGTCACATCCTGTCTGAAAAGCTCTACGAGACCCTGCGCAACGTCTACGATATGGAGCGCATCCTTTCCAAGGTGTCCTACAATTCCATCAACGCCCGGGATTGTCTGGCCCTTTTGCGCTCCCTCAAGCAGGTGCCCATCCTGCAATCCACCCTGGCGGATGAAAGCTGCCAGCCGGTGGTCAAGGCGCTGGGGGCCCTGGATCCCCTGCCGGAACTGACCCAGCTTCTGGAGGACGCCATCGATCCGGACGCTCCCTTGCAGATCACCGAGGGCTCCGTGATCCGTCCCGGCTACAACGCCCAATTGGACGAATACCGCGCCGCCGCCACCCAGGGCAAGGTATGGCTCAGCGACCTGGAGGCCAAGGAGCGGGAGGAGACCGGCATCAAGACCCTGCGCATCCAATATAATCGGGTTTTCGGCTATTATATCGAAGTCACCAAGGCCTATTATTCCCTGGTGCCCCTGCGCTATCAGCGGCGGCAGACCCTGGCCAACGCCGAGCGATTCACCACGGACGAACTGCGCAAGATCGAAGGGAAGATCACCGGGGCTCAGGAGCAGAGTATGAAACTGGAGCTGGAGCTCTTCTACGGCGTGCGCAGCCAGATCGCGGCCTGCATGCAGCGGCTCCAGGGCACGGCGGAAGCGCTGAAACGGCTGGATGCCCTGCTCTCCCTGGCCCGGGTGGCCCGGGAAAACAACTATGTGCGGCCCGTCCTCAACCAGGAGGGCACGCTGCTGATCCGTGATGGCCGTCACCCTGTGGTGGAGCGGACGCTCAGCGACGGCATGTTTGTGCCCAACGACACGGACATGAACATCGACGACAAGCGCATGCAGATCATCACCGGCCCCAACATGGCAGGCAAAAGCACCTATATGCGCCAGGTGGCTCTGATCGTGCTGATGGCCCACATGGGTTCCTTTGTTCCCGCCAAGGAGGCCAACATTTCCCTGGTGGACAACGTGTTCACCCGCGTGGGCGCGTCCGACGACCTGGCGGGCGGCCAGAGCACCTTCATGGTGGAAATGAGCGAAACTGCCTATATCCTGCGCAACGCTACCCGGCGTTCTCTTGTGATCCTGGACGAAATTGGCCGCGGCACCAGCACCTTTGACGGCCTCAGCATCGCCTGGTCCACGGTGGAGTATCTGTGCGATATCAAGAAGTGCGGGGCCAAGACCCTGTTTGCCACCCATTATCACGAGCTGTCCGAACTGGAGGGCGTATTGGAGGGCGTGGCGAACTATCAGATTTCCGTCAAGGAGCACGGCGAGGAGGTCATCTTCCTGCGCAAAATCATCCGCGGCGGAGCTGACAAGAGCTTCGGCGTCTATGTGGCGCGGCTGGCGGGCGTTCCCCATGCCGTGGTAGCCCGCGCTCAGGAGATCGAAGCCAGGCTGGAAGCCAACAACATCAACCAGAACACCATCGGACGCAACATTCTGGAAAAAGGCAAAAAGAAAAACCAGCAGCAGGATCTGTTTGAATATGGGCGGACGGAGCTGATTGAAGAATTGTCCAATCTCGACGTGCTCTCCATGTCCCCCATGGACGCGCTGAACAGGCTTTTCCTGCTGCGTGAAAAGGCGCGCAAGCTCTAAAGAGGGAGGTCCCATGGAAATTCGGCATATCAAACAGCTGTCGGCGGAGGTGATCGGACAGATCGCCGCCGGCGAAGTGGTGGAGCGGCCCGCCGCCGCCATCAAGGAGCTGGTGGAAAACAGCATGGACGCCGGGGCAACGGCCATCACCGTGGAGATCCGGGACGGCGGCATCACCTATTTCCGGGTGGTGGACAACGGTTCCGGCATTCAGCCCAGCGATATCCGCCTGGCCTTTTCCCGCCACGCCACCAGCAAGATTGCCCAGGCGGACGACCTGTACGGCATTCGCACGCTGGGCTTCCGCGGAGAGGCATTGGCTTCCATTGCCGCGGTGGCCAAGGTGAACTGCACCACCCGCATGCATGGAGCGGAATATGGCGTATCCGCCCAGAACAACGGCGGCGAAATGGGCGAAATCAAAGAGGCTGCCTGCCCGGAAGGCACCAGCTTCACCGTCAAGGATCTTTTCTACAACGCCCCCGTTCGCCGCAAATTTCTCAAAAAGCCTGCCACGGAGACCGGATATATTTCCGATCTGATGATGCGCTTCATCCTGTCCCATCCCCAGATCTCTTTCCGGTACATCGCCGATGGGAAAAACGTGTATTTCAGCGCCGGAGACGGCAAGCTGGAAAGCGCCGTGCTGAGTATATATGGCCTGAGCACGCTGGAAAAACTGCACCAGATCAGCGGAAACATGAACGGCGTGCTGCTGGAGGGCTATATTGGCGTAGGCGACCTGGCCCGGGGCAATCGCTCCCATCAGTCCTTTATTTTGAATGGCCGCCTGATCCGCAGCAATCTGCTGACAAACGCCTTGGAGGAAGCCTGCAAACAGCGGGTCATGATCGGAAGATTCCCCCTGTGCGTGCTGCATTTGACCCTGCCCTTTGAGGACGTGGACGTCAATGTGCATCCCAATAAATGGGAGGTGCGCTTCCAGAATGAGCCAGCCGTCCGCGAAGCGGTGGAAAACTTGGTGCTGGAGGCCTTGCAAAAGGACACGCCGCTCTCCACGGCCCCCGCGCTCTTTGACGAGCCGGAGCCGCCGGTATCCAACGCTGTGATCACCCGTTCTTCACCAGAGCAGTATAAAAAAGCCGAGCAGCAGGATAACAAACCTGATTACAAAGAAAATATACCGTCCCCTGTTTTAAGAAGGCATGAGTCTATTATTAACGGTCCTGTTTCCAGTTCTCCAGTTCCTTTGGTAGCCCGTTCGGATGATGGGATCGGAGATATTAAGCACGAAATTTCTCCGGAAGCCTATACGAAAAACGCGTTTTCATCGTCTGCTGTCCAGGAGGCTATTCCAGAACCTGTTATACCTCCTGCCTCTGTTCCCATCGAAGAACCCCAGATCGAGCAGGTGCAGGTACCCGTTTTACAGAAAGAATTTGAAACCCTGCCTGTACGGCTGATCGGCGTCGTATTTAATACCTACATTCTGCTGGAATGCCAGGACAGGCTGCTGCTCTGCGATCAGCACGCCGTGCATGAACGGCTGCTGTATGAGCAATTCATGCGGGATCTGGCGGGCAGCACGGCCACGCAGATGCTGATGGTGCCCGAGATCGTCCGACTGACCCATCGTGAATACGACATGTTCCTGGACGCCAAGGACGCGCTGTTTGCCGCGGGCTTTGATGTATCCGATTTTGGTGATCTGACGGTGCAGCTCCGTTCCGTTCCCATGATGCTGGGCCAGGCCCGCAGCGCGGAGTGTTTCCGGGACGCCTTGGATGAATTGATCGAAAGCGGAGCCATTTCCCAGCAAAAGCGCACGGACCGCATCATTCAGATGGCCTGCAAGCACGCCGTCAAGGGCGGCGAACGCGCTCCCATGGAAGCGCTGATGGATCTGATCCGACGCATGATCCGGGAAAACGTGACCCCCACCTGCCCCCATGGCCGTCCTCTGGTGATCCAGGTGACGGAGCGCGAATTGGAAAAACGCTTCCATCGCATTCAAAACTGATATGAGTGAAATGACTGTTAAGCCTCGCGTCATCGGCCTGGTGGGCGCCACCGCCAGCGGCAAGACCGCCGTATCCCTGGACGTGGCTCAGGCTCTGGGCTGCGAGATCCTGTGCATGGATTCCATGCAGATCTACCGGCGTATGGATATCGGCACCGCCAAGCCCACCGCCGCGGAACAGGCCCTCGTTCCCCATCATCTGCTGGATATCGTGGAGCCGGATGCCAGCTATTCCGTGGCGGAATATATAAATCTGGCCCATGAGACCATCCGCAAAGTTGTGGAAGGTCATCGCATTCCCCTGCTGGTGGGCGGAACGGGGCTGTATCTGCGCGGGCTGTCGCTGCCCATGGATTACGGCGGATTGCCCAGCGATCCCGCCATCCGGGCTGCTTTACAGGCACAATTGGATGAAACCGGAGCGGAAGCTTTGCATGCCCAATTGCAGGCCATTGACCCCGCTGCGGCTGCCCGGCTCCATCCCAACGATACCCGGAGGGTGATCCGGGCGCTGGAGATCTATCAGCTGACCGGTCAGCCCATGTCCGCCCATCAGACCCCGACGGATGCCGACGCGCCCTATGATTTTCAATTGTACGCCATTGACTGGCCCCGCGCCGAGCTGCACGCTCGCATCAACCTGCGGGTGGAGCAGATGATGCGGGAAGGCTTATTGGAGGAAGTGGATGGCTTGCTTCGCTCCGGCATCGACGCCTCCATGCAGAGCATGCAGGGTTTGGGCTATAAGGAACTGATCCCGGTGCTTCAGGGCCGCGCCAAGCTCCAGGACGCCATTGAGCAGATCAAGACCGGTACCCGCAATTACGCCCGGAGGCAGCTGATCTGGTTCCGGCGGGACAAGCGCATCCGCTGGATCCCCAGCGATCAGCTGAGCCATGCAAAAGAAATAATGATTCAAAATTGGGAGGACCCCGCTTCATGGACATCGAAAACCTGATCAAGCTATGCGAAAAGGACTGCGCGGAGCAGTTCTCTTTGATCGACGCCCGGGCCCTGCGCGGCACGCGCCGGGTGCTGGACGCCTTCGCCGCCCACCAGGTGGCCGCGCGGCATTTCAATCCCACCACCGGTTACGGCTATGACGATATAGGCCGGGATACGCTGGAAAGCATCTTCGCCGATCTGTTTCACGCTGAGGCGGCCATCGTGCGCCCGCAGATCGCCAGCGGCACCCATGCCCTTTCCATGTGCCTGTTTGGGCTGCTGAAGCCCGGCGATCATCTGCTCTCCGCCACCGACATGCCCTATGACACCCTGGAGGGCGTGATCGGCAAGAATGGTCAGCCCGCCGGTTCCCTGTCCGAAATGGGCGTATCCTTTACTGCCATTCCCTTGACCGCTGAAGGCAATATCGACGTGTCCGCCGTGGTGGCAGCCCTGCGGCCCGAAACCCGGGTGGTTTCCATGCAGCGCAGCCGTGGCTATGCCTGGCGGGACGCCATCGCGCCCCTGCAAATGAAGCCCCTGATCGATGAGATCTGTCGGCTGCGGCCTGATATCTTCCTCATGGTGGATAACTGCTACGGCGCTTTCGTCTGCGACGAGGAGCCCACAGAGCTGGGTGTGGACGCCGCTGTGGGCAGCCTGATCAAGAACATCGGCGGTGGTCTGGCCCCCACCGGCGGCTATATCGTGGGCACCAATCGCGCCATTCAGCGCATCGAAGCCCGTCTGACCGCTCCCGGTATCGGGCGCGAGGTGGGCAGCTACGCCGCCTCCTACCAGCCCTTCTATCAGGGGCTTTTCATGGCCCCCCATACCGTGGCCCAGGCCCTCAAAACCGCCGTGCTGGCCGCGCGCATCTTTGAAAAGCTGGGCATGAAGACCTCCCCGGCCTATGACGCGCCCCGCTCGGACATCATCCAGGCCATTCAGATGGGAACGCCGGAACGGCTCATTGCCTTCTGCCAGGGCGTGCAGGCCGCCTCGCCCATCGACAGCTTCGTGACGCCGGAGCCCTGGGATATGCCAGGCTACGAGGATCCGGTTATCATGGCCGCCGGTACTTTTGTCAGCGGCGCGTCCATCGAGCTGTCCGCGGACGCCCCCATGCGGGAGCCCTATACGGTCTATCTGCAAGGCGGACTGACCTACGAGCACGGGCGGCTGGCCCTGCAATCCGTGCTGGAATATCTGCAAAAGGCAAACTGCCTGTAAATGGCATATCCTTCCCCCGTTTTTGCATAAAATGGCGATAACGGGGGTGATTTTTTTGTCCAGCAATATCAAGCCGCGCCAGATCACCGAAGATAAGCATCAGCCGCCCAAACAAAAACCGTTCTTGGAGAAGCTGACCCGCAACGTGGCTGTAGCCACCGCCGTGCTTCTTGGCGTTGTGGCGCTGCGCGGCACCGCCGCCAACGGCGGCAATTTCGTGCAGGCAGTAAAGGATATCGTGGAGAGCGAATGGGATCAGAATGTGGGACGGCTGACCTACGTAAGCAGCACCCTGGCGGACAGCATTCAGGTGTTCGGCGGGGCGCAGCAGGAATGGATCTGTCCGGTGGTTGGCGAAGCCGCTCTGACCGTCTCCGCGTTCTCTTCCGGCTTGCGCTATGAAAAGGCCGGCGCCGTTTACGCAGCCGCCGCGGGTGAAGTGACGCAGATCGCCCATGACGATGACGAGCGATATATCGTGCGGGTCTTTCATCAGGACGGAATCAGCACCATCTATTACGGGCTGGATTCCTGCGCGGTGCGGGAGGGGGACCCGGTGGAAGCGGATACGGTTTTGGGCGTTTCTTCCAATGCGTTCGCCTTTGAAGCGCAGAAGTATGGCAAAAGCATTGATATTTCCGCCAAACTCCGGGAAAGAACCAAATGAAGATCTGTACAGTATATGGCACCACCCTGCGCATCCACCCGATTTTCCCCATGATGCTGCTGCTGTTTCTCCTGGGCGGGCAGGGACTTTTGATCGCAGCTTATCTGCTGGCGCTCTTTTTTCATGAGGCCGGACATGTTTGCGCCGCTTCCCGCCTGGGACTGTCCGTGACGGTGATCGAGCTGACGCCCTTTGGCGGCATGATGCAAATCGCGGAGAGTGAAACGCTTTTTGGGCTCAAAGGATTTCTGCTGGCAGCCGCCGGGATTTTGGTCAATCTGGTCTGCTTATTGCTCACCGCTTTCCTCCTGTCGCTCCACACAACGCCCTTTCTGATCTATTTTCTGCTGGCCCATTTCGCCATGCTGACGGTCAATCTGATCCCTGTACTGCCCCTGGACGGCGGACGGATGCTGCTGGCGCTGCTGGCTGCTCGCTTTCCCCGGGTCCGCGTATGGAAACTCATGCTGGTCTCCGGGCGCATCCTTGCCTGCCTGTCTATCCTGTTTAGCCTCTTTCTGGCAATTAACGGTGTCTATCAGCCCAGCTGGGCCATTCTGGGCTGCTATCTGCTGTATTCCTCCTTTTTGGAGGAAAAGCAATCCGCCGCGCGCTATATCACCGCTTTGTTTTCCCGCAGATATCGTGCTGACGCCGGAGAAGCCCTGCCCATGCAAACCCTGTGCGTCAGCCCGGAAACGCCCCTGCGCGTGCTGCTGCCGCAATTAAGCCCCCGGGCCTACCACATGATCGCCGTATTGGACGACGCGGCCTGTGAAGTGACGGGCACGATAAGCGAAAAGGAGCTTTATACGGCGGTTCTGGAGCGTCCGGAAGCGAAAATCATGGATCTGATGCGATAAAAAAACGATCCGGGCTTTTGTATCCCGGATCGCTTTTCGTTTGTGTTACTGTTCTCCGTAGCCCTTGTATTCCATGCACAGCATGGTCAAATCGTCAAACTGCGGCGCGTCCTGCACAAAATCATCCACAGCCTCCCGGACGTTGCGGAGCATCTGCAGCGGCGCCACATCCGGCTGGCGGTTCAGCGCGTCAAGCATGCGCTCCGTGCCAAACAGCTCATTGTCCTTATTGGTGGCTTCGGCCACGCCGTCCGTGTAGACGAAAATCTTGGCTCCCGGCTCCAATTGCAGTTCATATTCCCGATATTTTGCGCCTTCCATGCCGCCGATCACGAAACCGTGACGATCCTTATAGATCTCGAAGGAACCGTCCGGGCGTTTAATGGCGGGATATTCATGGCCCGCGTTGGCGGCGGTCAGCTTGCCGGTGGAGAGTTCCAGGATGCCCAGCCACACGGTGACAAACATCTGAGCCTCGTTGTTGGAGCAAATGGCCTCGTTGGTTTTGGCCAGGATCTCCGCGGGCGATCTGCCCAGCATGGCCACGCTTTGCAGGATGATCTTGGACGCCATCATGAACAGCGCCGCAGGCACGCCCTTGCCGCTGACATCGGCAATGACCATGCACAGATGATCGTCGTCGATCAGGAAGTAATCGTAGAAATCGCCGCCAACCTCCTTGGCAGGATCCATGCTGGCGTAAATATCAAACTCCTTGCGATCCGGGAAGGCCGGGAAAATATGGGGCAGCATGGCGGCCTGAATATCCGTGGCCAGGGACAGTTCGGCCCCGATGCGCTCCTTTTCCGCCGTGACCCGCTTGACAGTCTCCACATATTCCACCGTCTTATGGGACAGATTGGCAAAGGACTGGGCCAGCTCCTCAATTTCATCGCCGGTGCGGTAGGCACTCTCCATCTTGAATTCCAGATTGCCTTCCCGCAGCTCCGAAATCCGGCGGGTAATGGTGTTCAGCGGCGCCACAATGCGTTTGGCCAGCACCAACGCCCCCGTCAGCATCAGCACCGTCACCACGATCATCAGCACGGTGGCAACGGCCTGGGAATGATTGGTGTTTTCGCGGTAGGTATCCGTCACCTGCCGTTGGATCTGGTCGTAGCTGCCCTGGAGCATGACGACGGGCTGACGGGCGACTTCCTGTTTATAGGCTGAAATAAGCGTCCAGCCCGGCGTTTCGATGGGCATGCCGATGATATAGTAGTCTGTGCCGTCCAGCATGGGACCCTGCGCAACGCCCGTCATCTGGCCTTGCAGGGCGGAATCCGCGATTTCTGCCAGCAGCGGGATTCGGGATGCGCGCAGATCGCCGGTCCGATCCTCCTCCGCAATGGGGAAGTCCTCAGTCTGCAGTGAAAGCACGGCCCTGCCATCCTGATTGACCAGCAGCTGCGTTTCATTTTCCACCAGGGAAGCCAGCAGGATCTGCTGCATTTTATCCAGGAACAGATCCGTTCCCACCACGGCCAGCAGCTCTCCGTCCGCGTCATATACGGGCATGGCGCATTCCACGCAGTACACGCCGGTCACCGCGTCCAATTCGCCGTCCGTAAAGATCAGATCGCCCGCCTCCACGGCCTGCCGATAGCATAGTTCAGTCTCCATGTGCAGCCATATATGCAAAAAAGGAAGAAAAAACAAGCCGCAGCGATTGAACTGCGGCTTGTTTACAGGATCGATTTCAGCGGATCACAAATCCATAGACATCGTTGACCCCCAGTTCCGCCCGGATGGTCAGCATGCCGTCCTGCCAGGTGAAGGGCCATTCCTCCTCCTGCACGGCGCTGCGCGCTTTCAGGTCCTCCACCTCGGCGTGGTTCAGGGATACGGGCTTGCCCATCTCCTCCCACAGCTTCAAGGGGTTGCCATGCTCCTCGTCGACGCGCCTGACGGTGACGCTGGCAGGCTTCTTCGCGCAGGCCAAATGAATGACCGCTTCTTTCTTGGGCAGATCCAGCTGCTTCATCTTCTGCCGGAACAGGATCACATGGGTTTCCCCGTTCCCTTCAAAGGCGGCGGCGCCCACTTCGGCATCAAAGACCTCCGGGCCCAGATCAATGCGGGTGTCCGGGGCGTCAGCCAGCAGCTTCATAGCATAGAACACGGGCTTGGGGATGCCGTTCTGGGTCAGTATGCCAAAGCCGCCGTGGAATTCCTGCGGAAAGGGATGCAATTCCTCGAACACGTCGCTGAAGCACCAGATGGAGGAACCCGTCACATGATCCGCCACCGCCAGGGCCATTTTTACGTCATAAGCCGCCACCTTGCGGGTGTCGTTGGTATAGGCGGAGAAAATGGCGTTCTCGTTCCATTCTGTATAGTACAGCGGGAGGCCCTGGGCCTGTTCATGGGTGCGGGCCGCGTTTTTGCGGAACAGATCGTCCGGTATATCCGTGGTTTCCGATTTATCCGGCGTTGCCGCGCGATAGCCCGCCAGGAAGGTCTTTTCTTTTTCCCGCGCCAATGCCTCTCCGGCCTGGCGCAGATGCTCCTGCCAGCTTTCAAAGCCGCCTGCTTGGCCCTCAGCGTCTCCCTGGTCCTCCACACCGCCCAGGGGATCGCCTGCATATTGATGAGTGGTCACGAAATCCAGGGGCACGTTATTCTCATGGCAGAAGGCCACAAAGCTGCTGATCCATTTGCTGCCGCTGGTGGAGGGACCGCCCACGGGAATCTGGCTGTCCACATCCTTGATGGCCCGGGCCGTTTCCGCGTACAGTCGGAAATACTCGTCCCGGCTGCCGTTCCAGAAGATGTAAGGCAGATCGGGCTCATTCCAGACCTCAAAATACCAGGTGCGGATCTCCTCGACCCCGTACCGATGGATCAGGAAGCGGATAAAGGCTTGCAGATATTCCCGCCAGGCCGCATAATCGGCAGGCGGCACGATATTGGGCTTGTAGAAGAAGCCGCCCGTCAGGGGCCGTCCGTCCCGGATGGCCAGTTTGCCAGGCATGAAGGATAATTCCACAAAGGGTTTCATGCCCGCCGCCAGCACATTGTCATAGGCGACGCCGCAGGCGTTGAAATTGTATTCCGTGTACGCCTCCGCGCCGGGCAGATCCATCTGCATGGACAGATCGTTGCAGGTGCGCATATCATCGCAGAAAATGCCGTGAAAGCGCACGCGGTCAATGCCGAGCGCATCATGGATATATTTCAGCTGCCGGGTATAATCGGTGCGCAGGGCCAGCAAGGCATGACCGCTGCCCACGCAAAACTGCCAATGTTTTTTATGGGGAACGCGGGGAAGGCTGCCGTTGATCGTAAACTCCATGGTTTTCTCCTTTCACAAGCCCAGATTGGCATGAAACGCGTCCAGCAGGCCCTGTTGATATACGCCCGCATAGGTTTCATTCATGAACTTTTCCAGCGCCTCGTCCAGGAAGCGCTGCCAGCTCTCGTTTTCATGGCTCACCAGGATGGGATAATAGAGCACGTTATTCTTGCGGGCCGCCTGCTCGTCTCCCGGCGCGTCGCCGCACATCAGGATGGCGTCATACCCCTTTTCCACCAGCTTCCCGATGCAATAGGCCTTGCTGCCCATTTCCTGGGTGCATAGCAAATCCACCTCTTCCAGCAGATGGAACCGCTTCCACTCGTCCCGCACGGCCTCCGGGTTGGCGCTGGACACCACGACCACGTCGGCCTGCCGATGGGCCGCGGCCAGCGCCTCCTTTACATGGTCGAAGGGCTTCACTTCCTCCGGCGGCAGGTTTTCAATGGACCGATTCACCGCCCGGCTCCAGTTGAGTGCCTTTGCAAAGATGGGATGCTGGGTGATCTGCTTGGCCACCGCGTCGTTGGAAAGCTCCGGCGCGTCCTGAGCCCAGGCACACAGCAGCTCAACGCCGTCGATGGGCGTATACTGCCGGTTGATTTCATCCAGCGCCATGGCCAGGCCCTTGAAGCGGTTGATGCCCCGGGTGCCGGAATAGAGGTTGATCACATTCCAGCGGGTCAAAATGGGCTCCCGCCATTGCTCCAAGCCCCATTCCTCCACCATGCAGGGACCGAAGCAGCGGATATGCTTGATATTCATGGTATCCATGGCGCAGCCGTCGGAATCCACGCATACCGCCGCACGCCGGGCCCTTTTGAAGTCATCCAATGCCGACATGTTTATTCCTCCCGATCATTCTCAATGGTCGCCAGCCGCTGTTCGATTTCCCGAATGGCGTCCTGATCCAGGCCGCAGTATTGCAGACTGTTGCGCAGGGTGATCACGTTTGCGGCTGCCGGCGGAACCCTGTTTTGGCCGCCGTGCAGGATATCGTCCAGCAAGACTTTTCCCTGGGGATGCTTCATCAGATACTCCATCGTGCAATCCAGGTTCAGCGTTTTCTCACGGTTGCCGTTGATTTTGCCGCCAAAGCGCGGTGCGGTGAGGCCCTGAGCATCCATGCCGCCCAGCACGTCCCCCAGCCAAGCGATACTGTCCTCCATCCAATGGGGGTAGCGGCTGGAGCAGTCCTGGAAGGCAATGCTGGGATCGCCGGTGGTCAGCCCATGGGGACCGTTGGCGTAGATATGGCTTTCAAAAGCGATCTCATGCGCCCACAGAGCGTTGATCAGATGCAGGGCGTTGGAGGCGGGCACCAAGTTGTCGGTGCGGGTGGCAAACACGAAGCAGGGACAGGTGCGCTCATCCACCGCGGAAGGTACGTCCGGCGCGGAGGGCAGATAATCATGGACACAGTCCCCGTCGATCACCGGATAGCCCAGAATGGCGGCGTTGGGCCGATTGACGGACATGGCGGCGGCGCAGGCTGCCAAATGCCCGCCGGCGGAGAAGCCAATGACGGCGATGCGGTCCGCGGCGATATGCCAATCCGCCACGTGCTGCCGGATCAAGCTCATGGCCTGCTCATAATCGTTCAGCGGATTGGGCCACACAGCCTGCTCATTGAGCGAATAGCGCAGGATAAAAGCATGATAGCCCGCCTTCAAATAGGGAAAGGCCACGGGGTCGGCCTCCCGATCCGAGCAGAAATGATAGCCGCCGCCCGGGATGATCAGCACGGCGGGACGCTGAGACAAGCCGGAGAATTCTCCGCCCACCGGCTGGAGATACGCGGTGAGGCTGACATTTCGTTCATCGTTCAGGACAATGTATTCCTTTTGCATAGCTCTCTCCTTTACAGCCTGGTATCCCACCGTCCGCAGAACACGGTTTCATCCGCCGTGCCATGGAAGGCGCTTTTGCCGGTGATCTTTTCGACAGCGGCCCGCACGTTTTCCCGGTTGGGGCCGTAGGCGTTGATGAAGGTATGGATGTTGGCGCAGTCCACCAGATGGTTGGTGTAATTGAGGCTGACGCCCACGGTGGGCACCTCCTCGGTGTACCAGGGCATTTCCATGCTGTGGCCGCTGCTCCAGGACAGGCGCTCGATATTGCGCTGGGCATAGCCCTTCACATAAATGAACACGAACACCACGTCGTATTTTTTCTTAAAATCCTCCCGGCGGCCCATCTGCATCATCTTTACAAAGTTCATGGGATGGGGACCATTCTCCACTTCCAGATCGTAGAAGCTGGGACATTGGGTCACGGCAAAGCCTGCCCGCTCCAATTCCTCCGTGATCAGCGCCCGCATGCCGTCGCCCTGGTAGGCTTTGCTGTTGGGGGTGCTTTGCACATAGATCAGCAAAGCGTTTTTCCTCTGCGCTGGATCAATGGGCAGCAGATGACGGGTATCCTTCACCAGGGTGATACCGGTGTCGGCGGCATCCACGGTAAAGGCTTTGTGGGCTTCGCAGCCGATTTCGTCCAACCCGGCCTTGTCGGGATACCGCACGGCGTCGTCATACAGTTTCAGGTGAGCCTTCATGCCCAGGACGCGAAGCAGGGCATCATGGAGCCTTTCTTCCGTCACGATGCCGCTTTCGTATCCCGCTTTCAGATAGCCCAGATCTTCCTCGAAATCATTGGCAAACAGGAACATATCGCAGCCCGCGGCGATGCAGGCGGGCACGGCGTCCTTGCGAGCCATGACGCCGGACATGCCGATCATGTGGGACGCGTCGGAGATGATCAGGCCGTTGAAGCCCATCTGTTCCCGCAGGAGATCCTGCAAAAGCTCCGGCGCCAGGGACGCGGGCATGATCTGCTCGTTGCGGATGCCCGGGCGCAGGCTGCGGCTCATGGCGGGCAGAGAAATCTGGCCGGTCATGATGGTTTCCAGGCCCTCGTCGATCATGGTCTGATACACCTTGCCATAGCTTCCCAGCCACTCCTCCACGCCCGCCTCGTTATGGGCCGGGGAGATATGGGGATCCAGCTCGTCCCAGCCGTCCCCGGGGAAATGCTTGCAGGTGCAGGCCATATGAGGCGCGGCATCCTTGATGCCCCGGATGTAGGCGCGCACGCATTCGATCACCCGATCCGGATCGCTGCCGAAGGAACGGGTGTTGACGATGGTATTGCGCCAGTTTTTATAGACGTCCGCCACGGGATTGAACATCCAGTTGACGCCGATGGCCGCCGCCTCTTTGCCAGCTGCGTAACCCATATGATAGGCTGTTTTCGTGCCTTCGCTGGCTCCGGCTTCCGCCGCCGTGGCCACAAAGGTGCCCTCCTTGGGCAGCACGCCGTTGCCGCCGTCGTCGCAGTTGCCCGCGATAAACACGGGAACGCGGCTGTACTGCTGGAACAGGCGGTTTTGCAGCCACACGCTTTCCTTGTCGCCCCCCTGCCAGCGCATGCCGCC
Source organism: uncultured Eubacteriales bacterium (assembly GCA_902781945.1). Lineage (GTDB taxonomy): Bacteria > Bacillota > Clostridia > Christensenellales > Aristaeellaceae > SFMI01. Next base: position 24,793 of record CACZLE010000027.1, read on the forward strand.
GGGCCGGGCGATGGACATCAGATTTTTGATCTGCTCCTCGTTCACGCCCGGCACCGCTTTGAGCAGCACAAACAGCTGGCTCAGCTTTTCCTCCAGGGTCATGGAAGAAAGCATATCCGTGACCCATTCGATCTCCGCGTCCGTCAGATAAAAGGGCTTGGCCTTCAGATCCACCATGGCGCACCCCTCCTTTATTTTACGATCTCCACCAGTTCCCGGATGGTCTGCATATTCCAGTCGCCCGCCTTGTTCAGGGCGGCGTCCCCCAGACAGGCCACCTTCATTCCGCCGGCGTGACCGGCCTCGGCGCCCGAAACGGCATCCTCCACCACAAGGCAATGCTCCGGCGCAATGCCCAGCATCTCCGCCGCCTTGACGAACACCTCGGGATCGGGCTTGGAACGGGTGATGTTGTTGCCGTCGCTGACGGCGTCAAAGTAATTCCCCAGGCCGATCTGGCCCAGGATGAAAGGCGTATTCTTGGAAGAGGAGCCGATGGCCAGCTTGAGGCCCATGGCCCGCAGGGCGTCCAGGGTCTCCTTCACCTCGTCGCTCAGATCCTTGGTGCTCATCTCCCGCAGGGATTCCCGATAGATATCGTTTTTCTGCCGGGCCAATTCTTCCTTTTTCTCCTGGCTCAGGGCGGGGCCGTCATATTTTTCCAAAATGATTTCCAGGCTGGCCATGCGGCTCACGCCCCGCAGGCGGTTATTGATGGTGCGATCAAAGGGAATGCCCATGCCGTCCGCCATGGCCTTCCAAGCGCGGTAATGGTATTCGTCGGTAAAACAGATCACGCCGTCCAGATCAAAAATGACCGCTTGAAATTTCATAATCTTGCCTCCTCAGTAGCGCAGGTATTCCTTGCCGCAGAAGGGATCGACAGGGTTCTGACCCTTGAATTCGCTCTTGCCCACCAGCTTTTCCACCACGGTATCGATCATCATATCGTGGTTGGAATAGGCATTGATATAGGTCTTCACCATGGGCACATCCAACAGGTGATAGGGGATTTGCAGTGAGATGAACACCGTGGGCACCACCTCCACAAACCAGGGGATGTTGTTGCCCGCGCCAAAGACCGTATGCCAGTTGAGACGGGCGGTGGTCTTGTTGCTGGCGTTTTCCACGTTGCCGATGTAGACCACCAGGTCATACTTGGCTCGGAATTCCTCAACGGTTTCAAAGTGCATGGGCTTGGAGAAATCAAAGACCTCCTCCTGATAGGGAATCATCTCAAAGCCCTCTTTTTCCATGTCGGCGATGAACCGCGCGGCCACCCGCTGCTCGCTGGGGGACTTGCCCAGGATCTCAAACAGCACCCGGTGATGCTTCTTGGGATCGATGGGCAGCAGATGCTGAGTATCCTTCACCAGGGTCACGGCCTTGTCGGCGCATTCCTTGGCCCAGGCTTGATGCTGCGGGCAGGCGATGACGTTCAGGCCTTCCCTGTTGGGAGCCAGGGTGCCGTTTTGCTGCTTTTCATGGAGCTTCAGCGCCGCCTTGGTAGCCAGGATGCGGGTGATGGCCTCATCCAGGCGCTTTTCGCTCAGGATGCCGTTTTCAAGGCCCTGGCGCATATAGTTCAGGTCTTCCTCATAGTCCTTGTTGAACAGCAGCATATCGCAGCCCGCTTCGATGCAGTAGGGTACAGACTGCCGACGGTCCATGGCGCACAGGAAGCCCACCATGGGACTGGCGTCGCTGATGATCATGCCGTTGAAGCCCAGCTGGTCCCGCAGCAGGTTTTTGAGGAGCTCCGGCGACAGGGTGGCGGGCATCAGCTTGTCGGGATGATTGGGATTGAACTTCTTCTGATAGGCACGTTGTCGATCAGGGTCTTGTAGATATCGCCGTAGGTCCTGTCCCATTCCTCGCAGGAAAGGCTGTTGACGCTGGTGAGGATATGCTGGTCGCACTCGTCCACGCCGTCGCCCGGGAAATGCTTGATGGATACGGCGCTGCCGCATTCCTTGGCGGCCTTCATGTAGGCCAGGCCGCAGGCCTTGACCATCTCGGGATCGCTGCCGTAGGTGCGCACGTTGGTGATGGGGTTATGGTAATTGTTGTCGATATCGATCACAGGCGCAAAGGCGTAATTGCAGCCCACCGCCTGGCCCTCCGCGCAGGCGATCCTGCCCAGTCGGTAAGCCTGCTCGGGATCGCCGGTGGCCGCCACCTGCATCTGCTTGCCAAAGGCCGTTCCTTCCTCCACGATGCCGTCGCCGCCGGCCTCCAGATTGGCCGCCAGGAACATGGGGATCTTGCTATGATTTTGCAGATAGGAATAGGCGCTGAACACCTCTTCGGTCTTGCCCATGCGGAACATGACGCCGCCGGGATGACGGTTCAACAGCTCATATTGCAGATAGCCTTCATTGGAGGAATAGCCGATGGGGAAAAACAGCTGCTGCAGCTTTTCCTCGGTGGTCATGGCCGCTTTGGTTTCCTCCACCCAGCGGATGTCCGCGTCATTCAGGAAAAAGGGATTGCCTTTCAGATCGATCATGATTTTCTCCTCCTCGTTTATGCTTTCAGGGTAAGCAGCCGCCGTGCGCCTTCCCGCACCATCTGGGGATTGAAGCCCCGGAAAAACAGGAATTGCAGGTCGTTTAAGCTCATGGTCAGGAACTCCGCGTCCTGGGTCTGAATCAGTTCATAGGCCGCCGGGAGATCCGCTTGCAGCATCGCCACAGCCTCGGGGTCGTCCTTCATTTCGTCCAACCGGCTGTTCATGCAGTATTTCAGCCGATAATCGCAGGCAGACTGATAGCTCTTTTCATAGATGCCCGCCGTCAGCTCGATTATTTCATCGGTTCCCGGCAGCATCGCCTCCGCTGTGCAGCCGAAGGGCACCTGGAATCGCACGGACAGGGTGCCGTCCTCCCTGATCTGCCAGGAAGAAGCATAGGTCCCACGGATGGAATCATAGGAGAACGCCAGTTTTCCAGCCTTCCAGGTGGGCTGCGGCGCAAAGCGCACGCGGCCAAAGCCCGGTTCCAGGGGCTGGATGCCTGCCAGATCCCGGAAGACGTATTCCATCACGGAGCCATAAGAATAGTGGTTGAGAGAATTCATGCCGGTGCCGCTGATGGAGCCGTCGTCCAGCACACTGTTCCAGCGTTCCCAGATGGTGGTGGCCCCCAAATCAACGCAATGCAGCCAGCCCGGGAAGCCCTCCTGGAACAGGAAGTAGGACGCCAGGTCCTCCATACCGTTCTCAGCCAGCACCCGGCACATCATGGTGGCCCCCACAAAACCGCCTTTAATCTTGAAGCAATCCTTCTGGAAGCGCTTTTTGAGGCCCTCGATCAAACGGTCTTTATCCACGTATACCCCAAAGTTCAGGCACAGCAGATACGCCGTTTGGGTGTCAACGCACAGGCGTCCGTTGGGGCTGAAATATTCCCGCAGGATGGCGGCGTAAATCTCCTCCGCCAGCTTGCCGTATTTCTCCGCGTCCGCAGCGTTCTCCAGGACACGCGCGGCCCGTTCCACCTTGCGGGCGGAAGCGTAATAGTACATGCTGGCCACAAAGAAATCGTCGGTGCCGCCCTTCATGCTCTGGGGCGTCACGCCGTCCTGGGCCAGCCAATCCCCAAAGTGGAAACCAAAATTCCACAGCCGCTGGCCGCCGTTTTGCTCGTCCTGGCGGAAGATCCACTCCAGCCAGTCCCGCATCAGCGGATACTGGGCCGCCAGCTCCGCCCTGTCGCCATAATAATCATAGAGCGTCATGGGCAGAAAGGTGGCGATATCCCCCCACACGCTGCTGCCGCTGGGCATCGTGGCAAAGTTGGGCAGATAATTGGCCACCGCGCCGTCATGTTTCTGCTGATCCAGCCGCAGATCACAGAGAAATTTGCGATAGAAAGCCCGGGTATCCATCTGGAAGCAGGCCGTGGGCGAAAAGACCTGGGCGTCGCCCGTCCAGCCCAGCCGCTCGTCCCGCTGGGGGCAATCGGTGGGCATATCCAGGAAGTTGCTGCGCTGGCCCCAGAAAGCGTTGGCCGCCAGACGGTTCAGCTTTTCATTGCCGCTGCTGAAACAAAAAGCGGTGTCCAGGTCGGAATACACCACCCGTCCGGTGAAATCCTCTTTTTTGATTTCCCCGGACCAGCCGGTGACCCGCACATAGCGGAAACCGAAGAAGGTGAAATGCGCCCGCACCGTTTCCCGCCGCCCATCGGACACATAGATCATCTTCGCCTTGGCGCTGCGATAATTGTCGTTATAGAAGTTGCCGTTTTGCAGGATCTCGCCATGATCCAGGGTGATCCTCGTCCCGGCGGGAAGCGGGACCGTATATTCCAGATATCCGGTGAAGTTCTGTCCCATGTCCAGCACCGTTTCTCCGGCTGGCGTATGGATGATTTCCCGCACCGGCAGGCTGTCCTTCACGATGACGGGCAGGCTGTACCGGTCAATCATTTTCTTATCCGGCATCAAGGCCACAGGCTTGGCGGGGTTCTCCTTGCCCTGCCACAGGAGGCGATCCAGGCATTCGCCGTCATAGATATCCGAATACTCAAAATCGCTGCCCTTATATTGCCAGTTTTCGTCCGTGCCGATCACCTGCTCCGTGCCGTCCGCCAGCATCACGCGCAGTTCGGCGATCACCTGAAAGCGATCCCCGTAGACTTCCTTTCTTCCTTCATAGCCCAGGCGGCCCTTATACCAGCCGTTGCCGGTGAGGATCTCCAGCTTGTTTTCGCCGCGCCGCAGCAGGCCGGTCACATCGTAGGTCTGCGCCTGCACATGCTCGTTATAATCGTTGCAGAAGGGAGCCAGCAGCTCATCCCCCGCTTTTTCTCCATTGACATACGCTTCATACAGCCCCAGGCCGGTTATATACAGGCGAGCGGAAGCAATTTCTTTATCAAAAGAGAAATCCCGGAAAAACAAGGGATGGTATGTATCCTCTTTTGCCGTTCCGATCCATTTTCCCTGCCAGGGCTCGTCCATCTTGCCGGTTTCAAACCAGGAATCGGCCTGGGACTTGTCCCCGGTGTCTCCCGTCACCTCAATGCACAAATAATAGCGGGTCCGGGGCTTCAAAGAAAGCGGGATCGCTTCCCCGATGGATGAAAGCCTTTCCCCTTCTTTTTCATACAGGATGCAGGCAAACGCCGGATCGGCAGCCACGGTGATCTTTTCATGCGCCGGCTGTTTGGAGGCGGTATCCGTGACCTTCCAGGAAATGGACACATGAGGCAAAGCGAAGCCCAGGGGCTCCCGGATGCCGTTCACGCGGATATCAGTGATTTTCATGGCTTGTCCTTTCAAAAAGGCGGGCGCGGCGTATACGCCCTCGCCCGCCTTTTGGTGGATGATTTTGTTTTCGATTATGCCTTGACCGGCTGATGCGTAGCAAATAGCTTGCCAACCAGTTTTTTCAGGTTGCCGCTTTGTCCTGCTACCAGATTCACGATGAACACGAACAGGCCCATCATGGCCGTGGAAATGGCGCCGCCCAGCTCGGCCTTGAACACGGTGGTAAGTCCCGTCTTCATCATGACAATGGCCAGGGAGCCCATGACAATGCCGATGGTGTCGCCGCAGAAAGCGCCGATGTACAGACCCACGAACACGGGCAGAATGTTGCTGAACAATTCGCCCACCGTGCTGAGGCTGGAGAAGCTGGCGTCCCGCTTGCCAAGAGAAGCCCAGATGATGGTGGCAAAGCCGAAGATCAGGCCGCTGTATACATAGCTCAGAATGACGTTTTTGTTCTCATTGACACCGATGTTCACAGCCGCCTGCTGATTCTTGGCCAGCAGCAGACTTTGCTTGCCGGTGGTAGCCAGATAGTTGTACACGGCATACACCAGCACCGCGCAGGCAAAGGGGATCAGCACCAGGGGGAAAGAACTGAGTTGCTTAATGAATTTTACGGAAATCAGGTTTACACCGCCGCCACCGAAGATCAGCGGGGTGATGGATTCATACAACAGCGCCATGCCGATGGTGGCGATCATGATGGGCAGGCGGCCATAGACGTACACCAAGGCCACGCCAACGCTGAGCAGCACGCACATACCCACGGCAATGACACAGAACAGCATGGGACTGCCAGTGCCGGAGTCGCGGGCGATGCTGCCCGCCACGATGGCGGAAACCAGCATGATGGAGCCGCCGGAAAAGTCAAACCGCCCGTTTTTGAACTGGAGGCCGATGCCCATGGCGCAGGCAACCGTTACGGCGACCTGGGGGATGATGACCATCCACATCTTCCAGTTTGCCAGATAAGGTTTCCCGTTGGCGCCGCACAGGATCTTCATGATCACGTACATGATCACGGGCAGCATGATGGTGCCTCCAATGCGCTTTAAAATATCCAATGTTTTTTTCATGGGGTCTGCCTCCAGTTATCAGCAGTGATGGATCATTCGTGTCACGAGAAGCCCTGCCCGGGGAAGCGTATCCCCGGGCGGGGATGAAAAGCATTACTTCATGTAGCCTTCCACGGTGAAGCTCTGGCAATACTCGGTCAGGGCCTGGTAGGTGGCGTCGGGATTCACGCTGGCGAAGTAGTCCTTCATGTCGTCCCAGCTGGCCTGGGCCTTGCCGAGGCGGTCGGCGTCGTTGGTGGCGCCCATGGGGCTGTTATTGACAACGGCTTCAAACTTCTCGGTGCTGTTGATGACCATGATGCCGGAATCCAGCTGGTCCTTGTTGCCGGGATAATCCTTGTACATATTGCCGGAGATGGCGGCGTCGATCATGGCCATGGGCCAGATGATGCTTTCAAAGGCAGCGGTGGTCAGGCGGATGATGTTCTTATCATCGCCGCAGTCGGCCATCAGGTCGGGGTCGTTGTCAAAGCCTCCGGTGATGATCTGCATAGCGTCGTTGCAGATGCCCATGGCCTTGGCTTCCAGCACGCTGGGATAGATGAAGGTAGTGCCGGCGCAGAAGCCCACGATACAGTCCAGATCGTCATGGCCGTCTTCAAACCAGTAGGTGTTGTTGTCCAGGGGGCTGAAGTTCAGCACGGTGGCGTCGCCCACGATTTCGATGGGTTCGGCAGCGGTCTCATTGTACTTGGCAATGTAGGCGCGGAAGCCGGCGTCAGCCACGGTGTGCTTGGGATAAGCGTAAGCGGGGAAGACGCAGGTGGCAACCTTCTTGAAGCCGCGGTCGATGACTTCCTGCGCGTATGCTTCACCCAGGGCGGTGCCGCTGATGAAGTTATCACCCATCAGGCCCAGGAAATGATCCTTGTCCAATACGCCGGCGCTGGTGCCGCCGGGCTGATACACGGCGTCAAAGTCAGAGAAGAAGCCCACGACCCACAGATCGGGATATTCTTCCATGATGTTGATCAGGCCGCCGTCCTGGGTGGCGATCAGGCCCACCACATCAGAGGTGTAGGCATTCTTTACGTTCTTCAGGTTGCCGGCGGGATCGTTGTAGCCGTCAGCGTACACGATTTCCACGGTGTAGCCCAGTTCCTTGGCCATCATGTTCAGGTAAGAGACATAGAATTCATACTGCGCGCCGCTGTTCAGGTTGGACAGATACAGGATCTTGCCCTTGCCTTCGGCGGAAGCGGGCATGGCCGCGATGCCGAGCAGCATGATGAAGGTCAGAACGATAGCAATCAGCTTTTTCATGGGATTTCCTCCTTAAATAATTATCTTGACAGGCATGGACGCCTGCGCAGGATCGTTTTCAGCGGGGCAGCGCGCCGCCCTTTTGCCGGCAGGTGATAAGGACGACCACCAGGAAGATAGCAGCCTTGATCAGGAAGGTCATGTTGGTAGGCACGCCGATGATGGGCAGGCCAACTGCCAGCAGAGAGAAAGTCAGGGAGCCGATGATGGCACAGGAAAGACGGGATTTCATGCCGCCTTTCAGGGGCATGCCGCCCAGGATCAGGGAGACCATCACGTTCATCTCAAAGCCCGTGCCGGTGGAGTCGCTGGCCGCGCCGGTGTAGCCCATCTGGAACAGGGAGGCCGTCACCAGGCACACCGCCAGGAAGATGTAGGGGATCACCCGGTACAGGATGATATTGACGCCGCTCTGGGAAGTAGCGGTCTGGTTGGCGCCGATGGCCCGGGCGTACTTGCCGAATTTTGTGTAGTAGAAAAAGTAGCCGATCACCGCCGTTTCGATGGCCAGTACCACCACCATGAACCAGGGCTGGCGGAACAGGGTCAGATCGATGCCGGGATTCATGCTGATGTTGCGGGTGCCGATGTTGGAATAGATGATGGTACTGATACCGGAGAGCACCATCATGAACACCACGGAGGAAATAACGGAGTACATGTGCAAAAGTTCGCCGGCGGAGCCATTGACGATGCCGATGACCACGGCGATGACGAGGCACACCAGGATGGCGACCAGCAGGCTGCCGGTGGCGTTGCCGATGATGACAAGCAGCGTGCTGTACAGGCCCACCTGCTTGCCGATGCTGACGTCCATGTTGCCCAGGGAATAGATGAACACTGCGCCTACGGCCATCAAGGCGGTGACGATGACGTCGCCGATCAGGGTGGACAGCTTGCTGGCGCTCCAGATGCTCTCTCCCTTAAGGCCCGTGGTGATGGTGAAGAAGATCACGCAGAACAGCAATCCGCCGATGGACGCCACGGAGGAGCCGTGCTTTTTCAGCCATTGCTGCAGGGTTTGCTTTTCTTTTTCTTGTGCAATCGCAGTCATGGGGCCCTCCTTAAATCATGTATTCAATCAGGTCGGTCTGTTTGAGGTCAGGATTGCGCTCCACCTGATGGGTCACTTCAAAGTCCTTCATGATGATCAGCCGGTCCGCCATGCCGATCAGCTCGCTGAGCTCCTCTGAGATCATCAGGATGGCCTTGCCCTCTTTTTTCATCTCTTCGATCAGGGTGTACATGGCCTGCTTGACGCCGATATCCACGCCGCGGGTGGGGCAGTCCATGATGATGACCTCGCTGCCCTTGGCCGTCCATTTGCCGAAGGAGACCTTCTGCTTGTTGCCGCCGGACAGGGTGTTGACATACTGCTTGCCGCCGTGACACTTGATGCGGTAGTTGCCGATCTCGATGTCGCTGAGCTTCTTTTCCGCCCGGGGACTGATGAAGGTCTTATGCTCCAGGGCGGGAATGGAGGGCAGGACGATGTTGTCCTGGATGGGGCCGTTGAGGATCAGGGCCTCGGTATCGCGGTTCTTGCTGATATAGCCGATGCCGCTGTTGATGGCCTGCAAAGGAGTCTTGATTTCCTTGCCATTGCGCAGCACCTTGCCGCCCTGCAGCTTTTCCAGACCGTAGGCGATGCGCCCGATATCGTGCATACCGCAGCCGGAAAGGCCGCCCATGCCGATGATCTCGCCCTTGTGCAGCTGCAAATTGAAGTGCTGGATCCTGCCGAAGGTCACGTCCTGCAATTCCAGGGCCACTTCCTTGCCGTGGCTGGTATCGTAATCCTCGCGGTAATATTTATCGCCGATCTCGCGTCCCACCATCATATAGCGGATGGTCTTGACAGCATCCGGCGCGTCCATCTCGGCGCGGTTCAGGTGGCCGATGATGTCGCCGTCCCGCAGCACCGTCAGGTCGGTGCACTGTTCCAGGATCTCGTCCATATCATGGGAGACGAACACGATGGCCTTGCCCTGATCCGCCATTTTGTGGATCAGCTTATAGAGGATCTCACGGCCTTCCAGGGACAGGGCCGTGGTGGTCTCGTCCACCACCAGGATCTCGGTCTTATCGGTGACGCAGCGCACCAACTCCACCAGCTTGCGGTCCTCAAAGGTGTAATTATCGATGGGGTCCCCCGCCTTGATATGGCCGATGCCGAAGCTCTCCAGCACCTTCTGGGCTTCCTTCTTCATTTTCGGCATGCTGATGACGCCGAACCTGGAGAACTCCGCCTCATGGCCGGAAAAGATATTCTGCGCCACGGTGACCCCGGGGATGGTGTTGGCTTCCTGCAGGATCATGGAAATGCCCGCGTCCTGGGCCTCCACCATGTTGCCGGGCTTCCAGGGCTGACCCTTGTAAAACATTTCGCCCTTGGTGGCGGGCTGCATGCCGGAAGCGATGGACATGATCGTGGATTTGCCCGAGCCGTTTTCGCCCACCAGGCCGCGGATCTCTCCCCTGCGCAGGGTGAAATCCACGTCCTTCAGGGCGATGGTGGGGCCGAACTCCTTGCGCATGTGCTTTGCTTCAAAAATGATTTCCTTTTCCATCTGCATCCTCTCGCTTTTCCTGTAATAGCGGTTTCCGCATCGGTTCTATGGGCAGGTTCGTATTGTTTTCATGTACAATATATCACAAATTCATCCCCGAATACACATACATTATTCACCCTTTTTAGCACAATTTTCACGTCCTATTGCTTTTGCTGCAATATTGTGGTATTTTTAGGATAAAGTTCACTGTATAAACCCTGGAGGTGAAGCTCCGTGATCATGATGGATCTGCGGGATATCCTGCGAGACATCCTGGGCTCCTACCGGGTGCAGTTTTTGATGCTGCGCCGGCAATGCACCGTGCCGGAGGCCGCCGCCCTGGATTTTCTTTTCCGGGATCATCTGTACGAATCCTTTGATTATACCGCTTTCGCGGCCAACATCATGGCCTTGGTGCCCGAGGACAACGTGATCGACTACAAGGACGATTTCGGGCTGCACTATCTGGTATTCCGGGGACGGGATACGGAGGAAGGAGCTTTCGCCTTTTTCGGCCCCTTCACCTATCGCGCCTATGGCGAGGACGATTATCAGCGCCTGGTCAGCCGACACGCTCTGCCCGCCGATTCCATCGACGCGATCCGCTGGTATTTCAAGCGTATCCCCGTGATCCAGGATTACCTGAGCTGGCAGCACATGCTCACCAGCCTGCTGGCCCGGTATCTGGCCAATCCCGATCTGGAAATCAAGCCGGTCTCCTATGATCATCCGGCAGTCCTGCGGCAAAGTCCGCTGTTTTCTTTCTCCTCCATCCCCTATACCACCGTGGAGGCCCGCTATGCCGTGGAGGACGCCATGCTGGCCGCTATCCGCCGGGGCGATATCTCCGAGGCCATCTATCAGCAGAACCTTTTCATGGGCTTCACCCTGGATCAGCGCTTGGAAGACCCCTTGCAGGACGCCAAATACATGATCATCGCCGTCAATACCGCTTACCGCAAGGCCATCGAGCAGGCCGCCGTCCATCCGCTGTATATCGACGCCATCAGCGGACGCTTCGTGGTGGAGATCGAAAAGGCCGAAACCATGGATCAGCTGCAATCTTTGATCCCCAAGATGATCCGCCATTACTGCCTGCTGGTGCAGAAACATTCGCTGGAGCGCTATTCCGGCCCCATCCGGGACTGCCTGAACTACATCGACTTTCATTATATGGAACCGCTCAGTCTGGAAAGTCTGGCCGCCCGGTTCGTCATCAACAAGAATTATCTGTCCTCCCGCTTCCACAAAGAAGTGGGCATGACGGTGACCGATTACATCAACAAGACCCGTGTGCAGCACTCCGAAGAGCTGCTGGGCAAAAAGAACCTATCCATGCAGGCCATCGCCGAGCAATGCGGCTTCTCCGACGCCAATTACTTTACCCGCACCTTTAAGAAGATCAACGGCCTGTCCCCCAACGAATTCCGAAAATCCCTGACCGCCCATCCCTAATAAAAGGAGAGAAAAGTATGCGGAAACTATCCTTGAATCAGCATTGGAAATTCAGGAAGCTCCCCGGAATGACGCTGGCGAATCTGCCTGCTTCTTTGCCGGAAGGCGCGTGGGAGGAAATCTCCCTGCCCCACACCTGGTACAAAACCGACGACGCGTATCAAGGCTTGGCCGTGTACGAAAAGGCCCTTTTCCGGGACAAGGCATGGCCCCGCGCTTTTCTGTCCTTTGACGCCGCCGATCAGCAATGCCGCGTATTCGTCAACGGCCACCTTGCAGGAGACCACCGGGGCGGATACGCCCGCTTCCGGCTGCCCATCCCCACGGCGGCCATGGCGGAAGATACGTGGCTGATCCAGGTCTTTGTGGAAAACACCGTCAACGAGGATATTGCCCCTTCCTTTGGCGATTTTACGGTATACGGTGGTCTGTATCGCAGCGTGGATCTGCTGATTTGCGAGGAAAACCATTTTGACCGCTGCTATTACGGAACGGATGGCATGATTGTCCGGGCTTCCGTGGATAAGCAAGGGCGCGGTATCCTGGATGTCGAACCCCACGTGATCTGTGCTGCTGAAAACGCGAAAATCGAATATTCTTTATATGATGAAAGCGGAATTTGCCTGCTAACGTCGGATGCGTCGATCCGTGAATCGGTGTCGCTGGCTATCGATCATCCGCTGCTGTGGGACGGTTTGGAGCATGCATCTCTGTATACGCTGCGCGCATCGCTCATTGTCAACGGCCATACTGCCGACGAAGTATCCATTCGCACCGGATTCCGCCGCATAGACCTGACCCCTGATCACGGGCTGATCCTCAACGGAAATAAGACGCCCCTGCATGGCGTAGCCAAACATCAGGATCGTGCGGGCTGCTTCTGCGCTGTAGCCGAAAAGGATGTGCGGGAAGATTTCACGCTCATCGGTGAGATCGGCGCCAACGCCGTGCGTCTGTCCCATTATCAGCATCCGCAGACCGCCTACGACTGCTGCGACGAAATGGGCCTGCTATGCTGGGCAGAGATCCCCATGCTGAAAATGACCGAAAGCCCGGCCCTGATGGAGAATACCGCGCAGCAATTGACAGAACTGATCCTGCAAAATATCCATCATCCGTCCATCTTCTGCTGGGGCATTCAAAACGAGATCGCCATGTTCCGGGATGCGCCTTATATGCACGAAAACTGCCGCAGGCTGCACGCACTGGTCAAGAAATTGGACCCCCATCGGTATTCCACCGCGGCCAACCTGTATCCCTTAAAAGCGTCCAGCCACCTGAACGAAATCACCGATATGGTGGGCTACAACGTCTATTTCGGCTGGTATTACGGTGAACGGCAGGATTTCGGCCCCTATCTGGATCAGATGCACGCCGCGCGGCCTCAGTTGCCTTTCGGTATCAGCGAATACGGCGTGGACGCCAATCTGGCCCTGCATGCCGAAGATCCGCAGGTAAAGGATTACTCCGAGGAATATCAGGCCCTGTGGCACGAAACGGTCTATTCGCAGATCGAAAGCCGTGATTACCTGTGGGGCAGCTTCATCTGGAACATGTTTGATTTTTGCAGCGCCCGGCGCAACGAAGGCGGTCAGAAATATATCAACGCCAAGGGGCTTGTAAGTCATGACCGGCAGACCCGCAAGGACGCCTTCTACTATTATAAAGCCCGCTGGTCGGCCCACCCCTTTGTGCATCTGTGCGCCAAGCGCTTTGTAAAGCGCGCCCAGGCCGCTATCGATATCAAATGCTATACCAATCAGCCTAATGTACAATTGCTTTTGAACGGAAAATATTACGGCACGGCGGCTGTACAGAACGGAGTGGCTGTTTTTCCGCAGGTCCTTCTGCAGATGGGCGATAACCCGGTCACCGTCACCGCCGGGGATTACATTGATCAATGCGTCTGGCAGCGTGTGACCCAGTCTGAGCCCAGCTACCGCCTGCCGGATGAAAACGCGGGCACCGCCGTGCGCAACTGGTTTCTGGCGGAGGACGACGTGCGCAGGGAGGGCTTCTTCTCCATCCAGAACACCGCCCAGGAATTACTGGATAACGCGGAAACGAAAAAGATACTGGAGAACTATGTGCCCACCTTGGTGCGGATCATGACGGAGAAGAGCGTGATCCCTCTGGGGCTCTCCCTCAAAAGCATTCTGAGCAGGGACGCCGATGAAAGCCTGGATATCAAAGGGCTCAACGCCGAATTGAACCAAATCCCCGATACCGACCCATAAGGAGGAAAAGCTATGAAACGCAGCGAGATTTTGCACCGCGTCGGCGTTACGCCGCCTCCCGCGGCCCGTCTGCGGGTGATCGTGGATACGGACGCGAAGAACGAGGCCGATGACCAATTCTCCATCATGCATCATCTGCTTTCCCCCATGCTGGATGTGCTGGGGATCGTGGCCACGCATTTTGAGCAGAAAGCGGGCTATACCGGCCAGTCCATGGAAGCCAGCTATCAGGAAATCGAGAAGCTGCTGGCGCTGGCGGAGATAGACGACGTGCCCTTCTTCCGGGGCTGCGTATCGCCGCTTGCGAATGAAAAAGATGCGCCCGCCAGCGATGGCGTGGATTTCATCATTCGGGAAGCCCGCAAGCCCGGCAAATTATATATCGCCGTGCAGGGCGCCATGACCAACGTGGCCGCTGCCCTCAACGCCGCGCCGGACATCGCGGAAAACCTGGTGGTGCTCTGGAACGGCGGCGGTCCTTATCCCGAAGGCCGTCCCGAATTCAACGTGATGCAGGACCCGGACGCCGCGCGGGCTCTTTTAAGCAGCGGCGCCGAAGTATGGCAAACCGACCAGAGCGTATACAGCAGCCTGGAAGTGACCCTGGCCGAGCTGAAAAGCAAGGTTTTCCCCTATGGAAAGCTGGGCCGCTATCTGTACGAGCAATTGGAAGCGGAAAACCATCGGGAATACAATCCCGCTTTCCTGCTGCGCACCGGAGAAAACTGGACGCTGGGCGACAATACCACCGTGGCTGTGCTGCTGATGAACCGCTTTCGCGGCAACTGGCATATGGAGCACGCACCGATCCTCAAGCCCGATCTGACCTATGCCCCCGATCCCAACGGCAGGCTCATCCGCGTCTACGACAGCATAGACGTGCGCCTGACGCTGGAGGATCTTTTCGCCAAACTGAAATTGGCATACGGCAACAGCTAATAGGGTAGAGAGGGGTTAATCCCCTCCCTCCCATTGCACCGTACATACCGGTCAGGTATACGGCGCTACATCGTGGTATGATATCAGACATTTTTT
>CACZLE010000028.1 GCA_902781945.1 uncultured Eubacteriales bacterium
TGCCTCTCTTAAGCACATTGTACCACATGAAGACGGAAAATTCTGCGGCTTCCGTTTTCATTCCTATTTGTGCCGGTGCCGCACCGGCATGGGGATTATTATGAAGAAACTCGTTTGCATCCTGCTCTGCCTGCTGTTGCCTATCGCGGCCCTGGGAGAAGGCTACATCGTGGAAGATCATCTGGAGCTGGGCGGCGAGACCCTGGAGGATTCCATCGAGATCAATACCCCGGCGGGATACTATGTTTTCGCCATCAGCACCAAGGACGAGGTTCAGCACACCCTGAGCTGGCACCTGTGGACCCGGGAGGGCGTCCGCAAGGCCGGGCGCGCCGCCTCCATCCTGCCCCAGGGGAAAGGACTGGTGCGCTTCCGGCAGCACGACGCCGGTACGGGCTATTACGGTCCCGAGGGCAGCGGCATTCAGTTATATCCGGACAACATGGGCTTCACGGTATACCGCATCGATCCGGAGCACGAGGAATACTGGACGCAGAGCATCGACATCCATTACCTGAACGGCCAATTCCAAGTAGTGCGCTGGCAGGATCGCCAGGCCTCCGGGCAAATCGCCTATGTGCGGGATGGCAAGCTGCACTATTATGACACCTATGCCGACAAGCAGCTGGGCAGCGTGCCGCTGTACACGGCGTTCTCCATCAAGGGCAGCTTTCACCGTTTGCCCAAAACCCTCAAGGCCGCCCAGGCGGAATACACCGCCCCGCCCAAGCTGCCTGCGGGCACCCTGTCCGCCAAGGCTGTCAAATTTGAAGAAAACAAGGTCTATCCCGTCTACCAGGGCCCCGGCGAAATCTACGGCCAGGCGGGCGGCGGCAAGGCCAAGGTGAGCACCAACGACTGGATTCAGGTTTTTGGCCGGGAAAACGGCTGGCTTCTGATCCAGTACGACATCACCAGCACCCATATGCGCGTGGGCTGGATATCCGCCTCCGCCCTGCCAAAAAACGCCCAGGTGGACGACCTGCGCTGGGAACCCCAGGTCCTGATCACCGCTCTGCCCGCCGACCTGACGGACGACCCGCTGTTCTCCGCCGCGCCTGTGATCTCTCTGCCCCAGGGCTGCCGTCTCACCCGCCTGGGCGTTCTGGGCGAATGGGCCTACGTGGAATACGACGGAGCTATGAAGATCCGGGGATTTGTTCCCCAGGCGATGGTGGAGATGGCGGAAACTGATAAATGACGCGATATTACAGGGCAGAAAAGCAGAAATTCGATGGGGTTACGATGGGGCTTTGCCCCATACCCCACCGGGGTGCAAGTTGCACCCCGGGCCCCGCCAATGGCGGATGTTGCGCTACTTCAACAACGAGCAACTTCCCGCACTTGCTTGGATAACGCAGTCCACCGCTTCCGGGCAGCCAGCTTCGCTGGCGCGCTGTGCGCAGAGCGTACAGCGAAAACCGGCGTCAGGCCGGAGAAAATGAGTAAACTCATTTTTCCGGACTGCCGCCGGTTTTCTTCTGCCCGGAAGCTCTCTTTACGACACTCAAGTTTCAGGCGCAGATTGCTTGTTATTGTTTTCAAGCCGGTTCGCCCGCTGAGGTCCAGGAGATGAAATCTCCTGGCGCAGAGCTCGAGGCCGCGGAGGCCTCGAACGTCTCCCCCTTGCCACTTTCTGTTTTCCAATGCCTTACTGCATCGCGTTTTCCACCCGTGTCACCCGCTGGCTGAGCTCGCTGAGGAAGGCGGGCATGGCGGCGGTGCGCACGTCCTCCTCCTGGCCCAGATATTCCTTGCACAGCAGCAGCATATCCCCCGCCTCCCGGCACAGGGCGTCATAGCGCAGGGTAGCCATATCCAGCCGCACCCGCAGGCGGTCCTGACCCACCTGAGGATCGGCGTTCAGCGCGCGGTCCAGCAGGGTGTTCATGCCGCTCAGCATCTGCCGCACGGCGGGATCGGCCAGGGCGTTGGCCTTCTCCCGCACTTCCTCCAGCAGCTCCTCCGGGCGACTGCCCGTCAGCGGGGCCGGGCAGGAAATGCCCCCCTGGCGCAGCTCCTCCAGCACGCCGTTCACCAAGTCCGGGCGCTTTTTGAGGACGGAGCGATATTTGTTCTGATAGCGCAGCATGCGGGCGCGGTCCCCCTGGCTCAGCGCCATCACGGCAGAGCGCACGGACTGCCCCCGGGACCGGGCGATGAGCACATCCCGCACCAGAGAGCGCACCTCGTCCTCGGTGAAGGTCTCAAAGGGCGCGGCCCGGCGCACCCCCGCGCCCTCCCGGCGGCGCAGCTGCATATAATAAAAATTCCGCACGCTGTTGGGTTTGCGGCCCAGGGACTTGCCCATCTCCTCAAACACCGTTCGCAGGGGCTCACCGCTGGCGTTGGCCTGGCGAATGCCGTCCCATAATTGGTCGATCTCATCCTCGCGCCAGCCGGAATGGGCGCGTACTGCCGTCTGTTCCATCTTTGATCCCTCCATGTTATCGCGGTCTTTACTCCACATAGTATGCACACGCCGCCCGGAGGATATGCGCAAACAAAAAATACACAGCAAAAGTTTTTTGTTAAAAAATTGTGAACGCATGCAACAAATTCTATCCGTATTTCGTCTATATAGCGAGGTGATGAACATGCGTTACAGGCAATCCCATTCCGAAAAACAGGGCATCCGGCTGGACCCCGCCCTTTGCACCGTGCACCTTTTCAAGCACGATTACCATTTGACCCAGCAGGAATATCTGCTCTTCGACCAGCTGCTGCGCAGCGCCCTGTCCGCCCGGGATACCGGCGCGCCCGCCCCTGCCCTGAGCCGGGACGAATTGCTGTGCGGCGCATGGGGCAGCGCGGTGGGCTATGAGACCCGCACTGTGGACGTGCACGTGCAGCGCCTGCGGGCCAAGATGGGCGCGGATGTGATCACCACCGTGTACCGCAAGGGCTACCGCATCAATCCGGAGGCCCTGTATCGGATGGCGGCGAGATAACAAAAGACCGTCAACCGGCGCGTTCTGCCGATTGACGGTCCTTTTTTTGCTTCAAATTTTATTCTGCCGTGGTGATATCGGTGTCAAAATACTTCATGGAAATGGCTTTCAGGGTGCCGTCGGCCCGCAGGTCCTCGATGGCGCCGTTGAGGGCGGCCAGGAAGGAGGCGTTTTCCTCGCCCTTGCGGACGGGGATGATGACGTTGCTGGCTTCCTCGCTCAGGGCCACGATCTTGAGGTTGGCTTCGGGGTGCTCCTTCATGTAATCATAGAAGCTCAATTCGGCGTTCAGCGTGGCGTCGGCCCGGCCTGAAAGCACCAGGTCCAGGGTCTGGGCCAGGGTGGACACCACGTCGGTGGTGGCGCCGTAGCCCTCGGCAATGAGGGCGTAGGTGCTGCCCGCGCTGTTGGCGGTGCGCTTGCCGTTCAGGTCCTCAAAGGTTTTGATGGAATCGTTGTCGCCCCGCACGATCAGCGCGGTGCGCAGATAGGCGTAGGGCACGGTGAAATCATACTTTTCAGCCCGGTCCTCGGTAGCCTCTACGCCATTGGCGGTGATATCGTACATCTTGCTGTCGATGCCCATGAAGATGCTCTCCCAGGGGCACTCCACAAACTCGGGCTCCACGCCCAGCTTGGCGGCCACGGCCCGGGCGACCTCCACGTCGAAGCCCACCAGGGCGTCGGTCTCGTCATGATAGGTCCAGGGAGCCCAGGCGCCCTCGGTGGCGATGATCACCTTGCCGCGGCCCAGCACGGTGGCCAGCAGGTCGTCCGCCAGGGCGGCGGGCACGGAAAGCAGCAGGATGCAGGCGACAAAAAGAGCGGTCAGTTTACGAAGCATCTTGGTTTTCCTCCAATAATTTTTTATTTTTCAGCGGAGATCGTCCGCAGAAATTCGCGGGTGCGCGCCTCTCTGGGCGCTTCAAACAGGGCTTTGGAGGGGCCTTCCTCCACCACCAGGCCGTTTTCCATAAAGATCACGTGGTTGGAGACCTCCTGGGCGAAGCGCATCTCGTGGGTGACTACCAGCATGGTCATGCCGGAGGCGGCCAGATCGCGCATGACGGCCAGCACCTCGCCGATGAGCTCGGGGTCCAGGGCGCTGGTGGGCTCGTCAAAATAGATGATTTCGGGATCGGTGGCCATGGCCCGGGCGATGGCCACGCGCTGCTGCTGGCCGCCGGACAGCTGGCTGGGATAATGCTCCGCCCGGTCCTTGAGGCCCACCTGCTCCAGGGCGCGCATGGCCTTCTCACGGGCCTGGTCCCGGGGCATATGGCGGGCGACGATCAGCCCTTCGGTGACGTTTTGCAGGGCGGTTTTATTGCTGAACAGGTTAAAGCTCTGAAAAACAAAGCCCGTTTTCATGCGGATGGCGGCGATATCCCGTTTGCCGATGGTTTTCAGATCGTAGGTTTTATCGCCGAAGATCAGCGTGCCGCTGTCCGCCATTTCCAGAAAATTGATGCAGCGCAGCAGCGTGGTTTTGCCGCCGCCGCTGGGACCGATCACGGCGGTCACGTCGCCCTTTTCCATTTTGAGGCTCACGCCCCGCAGGATGGGCAGGCCGTCGAAGCTCTTTTTGACGTCGCGGACCTCAAGCATGGCGCGCCCTCCTTGTCCCCAGGCTGTTCAGCTTGTTCTCCCCCAGCCTCTGCAGCCAGGTGAGCACGGTGGAGAACATCAAATAGATCACCGCCACCTCCAGGTACAGGGCCAGGGGCTCATAATACCGGGCGTTGATGCGCTGGGTGGCGTTGAACATCTCCAGCACCGTGATATTGGCGGTGAGCGAGGTATCCTTGACCATGGAGATCAGATTGTTGCTCAGGCTGGGAAAGGCCGTGCGCAGGGCCTGGGGCAGCACGATGCGCCGCATGATCTGGGTGTAGCTCATGCCCACGCAGTAGCCCGCCTCGATCTGCCCCACGGGCACGCTCTCCAGCGCGCCGCGCATGGTCTCGGCGCAGTAGGCGCCCTCGTTGATGGAGAACACCAGCACCGCCGCCCAGAAGGGCGACATCACTGCCCCCGCCCGGAACCCATAGAACACCACGAACAGCTGCACCAGCAGCGGCGTGCCGCGCACCACCCAGATATAGAACCGCGCCAGCTGGGTAAGGCCCTTGACATGGGCAAACTGCACCAGCGCCACCACCACGGCGATGACCATGGCGATGGAAAAGGCGATGACGGTGAGCGGCAGGGTCATCTTGAGGCCCGGCAGCAGGATCTTGGGGAAGGATTCCACCAGGATGTTCCAAACTCGTTCGGTCATGGGCTTCCTTTCAAAGGGCAATATTGTGATACCTAAGTATTTTACTCGGGATTAAATCGGATGTCAATATAATTATTTTTATAAGATGCAACAAATCGGGCGTCTCCATCGTCTATTATATAGATTGTAAATTATTTCAGGAAAGGAAGCCTGTCCCATGAAGCGTTTTGTTCTCCTGCTGCTGGCTCTGTGCCTGTTCTCCACCGCCCAGGCCCAGATCCTGCCTCCGGACGGCCCGGGCCAATTGGGCATCCCTGCCGTGGTGCTGTGCCAAAGCCTCACCGTGCGGGAAAGTCCGGCCACCTCCGCCAAGTCCGTGGGCAAGCTGCGCTACGGCGATCTCTTTTATACCCAGAACGCCGCCGACGGCTGGGCTCCCGTATTCCAGGGTGAAAACGAAGGCTGCCTGGGCTACGTCAAATCGGAATTTCTGGCCCTGGACCCCGCCTGGTATGTGACCGAGGGCTCCACCAGCGTGTGGGCCTGGGGCGAGACCGGCCCGGACGTACCCAAGGTGGCCCTGCTGGACAAGGGCGAAAAGCTGCCCATCCTCAAGGACAGCGGCGACTGGCTGGTGGTCAGCCTGCGGGGCGCGGCGGGGTGGATCAAAAAGACCGCCGCCGACAAGGTTCCGGTATTCCAGAGCGTTTCCGGTCTTTATCAGGCGGAAATGCACACCGCCTCGGGCGTCTATGTGCTCACCAATCCCGATTCCCTGCGCCGACTGGAGGCCCTGCTGTCCTCCGCCTCGGCCATCGTCACCCCCAAGTGCCCCTTCCAGGCCCAGCTGGTGCTGCGCTCCGCCGCAGGGGCCGTGACGCTGGAGGTTGCCACCGATTCCTGCCCCAATCTGCGGACGGCGGGCGGGCAATATTATCAGCTGAGCGGTAGGGCCGCGGACCTGTGGCAGCTGTTTGGCTTGACCGGCTACTGATTCGCAGTCTGTTGACGGGGGAAGGGATACGCTTCTCTTTTGAGTCAAAAGAGAAGCAGAAAACCTGCGTTTGTCGCCGTAAAAGCTGCTGACGCAACGAGAAACAAAACCGCAGCCCACCGCTTCCGGGCAGCCAGCTTCGCTGGCGCGCTGAGGTCCAGGAGAAGAATTCTCCTGGCGCAGGTTTTAGGGGCTCGCAGCGCCCGGAAAATGATCCTGTGGATCATTTTCAGCGAGAGCGGGCCGGAAGGCCCCGGAACCGCAGAGTCCCCTATCGTTCTCCCCCTTTCCACTCTCTGTTTGCGCCTGTTTTCAATCAGGGGCCAACATCAGAAGGATATTGAACCTTCGGCCCAAACGCGGTATAATAGGGCATCAACATCACGGAGGGAACGACCATGCTTCGTTCGCTTTTGTTCATACCGGGCAACAACCCGGCCATGCTGCTCAACGCCGACATACACGGGGCCGACGGCATTATCCTGGACCTGGAGGACGCGGTAGCCATCGATCAGAAGGACGCCGCCCGGCTGCTGGTGCGAAACGCCGTGCGAACCATGGCCTACGCCACCCCCAACCTGGTCATCCGCGTCAATCCCCTGGATACCGATTTTTGCCGGGCCGACCTGGAAACCGCCGTGCCCCTGCGCCCCGCCTTCATCATGCCCACCAAGGTGGGCAGTGCGGAGGAAGTGGAGCGGCTGGGGGCCATGATCGCCCAGATCGAGGAAGCCCAGGGCATTCCGGTGGGCTCCACGAATCTCATGCCCCTGCTGGAAACGGCCCGGGGCATTGAAAGCGCCTATTCCATCGCCTGCGCGCCCCGGGTGCGCGCCCTGCTGCTGGGCGCGGAGGATTACACCGCCGACCTGCACGCCATCCGCAGCAAGGAAAGCGGCGAGATCGCCTATGCCCGGGGCCGGGTGCTGAACGCCGCCCGGGCGGCGGGCATTGAGGCCATTGATACGCCCTTTACCGACGTGAACGACCCGGAGGGCCTGCGGGCGGACGCCGCCCATGCCCGGGCCCTGGGCTTCACGGGCAAGGCCAGCATCAGCCCCCGCCACATCGATGACATCAACCGCGCTTTCAGCCCCAGCGAAAGCGAGGTGCGCTACGCCCAGGAGGTGCTGCTGACCATTGAGGAAGGCCGTCGCCTGGGCAAGGGCGCGGTGTCCCTGCGGGGCAAGATGATCGATAAGCCCATCGTGGACCGGGCCCGGCAAACGCTGGAGACGGCCAGGGCGCTGGGCATGGAGGTGGAAGGATGAACAAGCTGAAAAACTCTCTGCGGGAAGCCATCGAGGCTGCCGGTCTGCGCAGCGGCATGACCATTTCCTTCCACCATCACCTGCGCAACGGCGACCACGTGCTGAACATGGTGCTGGAGGAGGCCGCCCGCATGGGCATCCGGGATCTGACCCTCCAGGCCAGCTCCATCTTTCCCGTCCACGCGCCGCTGATCGGGCACATTCAAAGCGGCGTGGTGACGGGCATTGAAACCTGCTATCTGTCCGGCCCGGTGGCGGAAGCCGTCAGCCACGGGCTGCTGCAAAAGCCCGTGCTGTTCCGCAGCCACGGCGGACGCGCCGCCGCCATTGCCGAGGGCCGGGTGCATATCGATATCGCCTTCATCGCCGCCCCCAGCGCAGACCCGGCAGGCAACCTGAACGGCGTAGCCGGCCCGGCAGCCTGCGGCTCCCTGGGCTATGCCTTTGCCGACGCCCGCTGCGCCGATACCGTGGTGGCGGTGACGGACAACCTGGTCCCCTATCCCCTGGCCCCCGTCTCCATCGACGAGACGCAGGTCGATTACGTGGCAAAGGTGGACTGCATCGGCGACCCCCGGGGCATCGTCAGCGGCACCACCAGCATGACCCGGGACCCCGTGGCCCTGCGCATTGCGGATTACGCCGCCCGGGCCATGGCCGCCAGCGGCCTGATGCGGGAGGGCTTCAGCTTCCAGACCGGCGCGGGCGGGGCCAGCCTGGCCGTGACCGAATACCTGAAGCCCCTCATGCGCGAACGCGGCGTCACGGCGGATTTCGGCATGGGCGGCATCACCGGCGCCATGGTGGAGCTGCTGGAAAAGGGCTACATCCGCCAGCTTTTGGACGTGCAATGCTTCGACCTCAAGGCCGTGCAGAGCATCCGCGACAGCCCCAACCACATCGAGATCCCCGCCATCCGCTATGCCGCGCCCATTAAACGGGGCTCGGCGGTGGATCGGCTCAACTGCGTGGTGCTGGGGGCCACGGAGATCGATACCGATTTCAACGTCAACGTGCACACCGATTCCTCGGGCGGCATCATCGGCGGCTCCGGCGGCCACAGCGACACCGCCGCGGGCGCGGCCCTGACCCTCATCGTGGCTCCCCTGTTCCGGGCCCGGCTGCCCATCGTGGTGGACCGGGCGGGCTGCATTTCCACCCCCGGCAGCACCGTGGACGCCCTGGTGACCCAGCGGGGCATCGCCGTGCACCCCCGCCGCGCCGACCTCAGAGAAGCGCTGCTCCGCGCCCATCTGCCCGTGTACGATATCCATGACCTGCAGGCCATGGCCACCCGGGTCACCGGCATCCCCGACGCGCCCCGCCACGGCGACAGGATCGTGGGCCTGGTGGAATACCGCGACGGCAGCGTCATCGACCGCATTTACCAGCAGCTCTGACCCCGCAACTTTTGTCGAAGGATTTGATCTTGACAAATCGGCCTTCCCGCGCTATACTAATTAAGCTATGCGCCCGTAGCTCAGTTGGATAGAGCGTCAGACTCCGACTCTGAAGGCCATGCGTTCGAATCGCACCGGGCGTACCAAAAAGGCAAGGATGAAAAGTCCTTGCCTTTTTTATGCGCAAAAAAGCAGGGAAGCGCGGGGCTTCCCTGCCAGGAATGCTTGGAAATTACTTGTAGAACACCGTGGTGTTGGCCACCGTCATGATGGTCATGAGCAGGCCGTTGATGAAGGCGGGCATCCAGATATTGCCGGTGCGCTTGTAGAGGGCGCGGCTGATGCAGGCAGCGATGGCCAGGGTGGGCACCATGGCTACCAGCACGATGCCGCTGAGGGCAGCGCCGGGATGGGCGGCGACACCGGTGGAGAACAGGGTGATGTACTGGCGGCAGAGCCACAGGATGATGCCGCCGCAGTTGAGCAGGATGGCCAGGATATAGCCCAGGATGCCCTTGCCGCCGTTGGTGTTGATGGCGATGCTGGCGGTGCTGACCAGGTAGAACAGCAGGAAGGTGGGCAGATACCGCAGGATGGCGGGCAGGATGTTGCCGTCAAAGGTCTTGAAGGCGAAGGTCCAGATGCGGAAGTCCGTCTTGAAGATCAGGTCCACCAGGAACAGCAGCGCGTAGCCGCAGGCCACGGTGACGATGGCGCCCACACAGCTGGCTATGATGGCCAGAGGGCTCAGCTTGACGCCGTAGTTGGCCAGACCCACGCCCTCATGGGACTTGAAGAACAGATACACCAGGGCCATGATCATCAGGGCGATGAAAGTGCAGCCCAGGGTCCACTTGCCGATATCGTTGACCACGGGGGCGGTCCAGAAGCTGGAATTGGCATACAGGCTGCCCTTGGTGACCAGCAGCAGGCCCGCGCCCGCGATCACCGCGGCCACAGCCCCGGCGATGGCAGGTTTCTTGGCGCCGCCCTTGGCGATGGTATAGGCCACATAGGCCACAGCGCACACGATGAGCCCCAGGGCGAACCAGAACACCACCTTGCTGCCGGTGGCGGCGGGATCGCCGTTGTACAGGGTTTCAAACAGGATGCCGGGCAGCAGGATGGCCGCCACGGTGATCACGATGCCGCACACCTTGGAGAGCATGGAGGCGGAGCCCTTGGCAGCCTGCGCCAATCCGGTCTTGGCCAGGCTGAAGAAGGGCAGCTGGATGACGCACAGGGCGATGGCCAGGATGAACAGCACGAAGCCCAGCAGGGCCACGCACTCGCTCAGCTCCTTGAGGAACCAGATCTGGCTGGTGGGAGCGACGTCCTTGATGCCCGTGTTGTAGGCGGCGAAGGCCGTGGTGTAGAAGCTCACGGCGTCCGCCGTGGTGGTCTTGCTGAAATGGTTCCAGGGATGGGTCTGATGGGGCTGATAGATGATGCGGTGGCCGCCGTCGCTGGTGTCATACCAGGTGGAAGGCTCGGCGCTCTCCTGCTGCAGGAAGGTAAGGCCGTCCGGAGTGGCCACGTAGTTCTTCTGCCGCACGGTGCCCGCGGGATCGTCGGGCGCGTTAAAGAAGAACTCGTCAAACTGCGCCGCCACCTTGCCCAGGTAGCGTCCGCCGCCCGCGGCGTCAAAGGCCTGGGCCGTGACGCCGAAGATGCCGGAGTAGCCAAAATCGCTGCCCTCGGTCAGGTTGGCGTAGATCTTGCGGAAGCCATTGGTGGCAAAGTCCCTTTCGTCGTTGGCCACGGCGATGGTGGAGCTGAAGCCGCCCATGCTGTGACCGGTGATGCCGATGATGCCGTTGCCGGCCTCGTCCTTGAGCACATAGGGCTGCTCATAGAAATACTGCACGGCGTCATACATGGAATTGAGCCAGAAGGGAGCCCAGGTCTTGAGGAAGTCGCCATAGGCGGCGAAGCCCTCGTAAACCTCGTCGTTGATGTCGCTGTGGCCGTGATCATACATATCCAGCGCCAGCACGGGATAGCCGCGGCGGCTGAGCTCGACGGCGTTGGCGTCCTGCATCTCGGCGCTGTTCAGATAGCCGTGGGTCACGATGACGCCGGGCCGGGGATTGGAGGCGTCCACGCCCTTGGGCATGTACAAAAGGCCGCTCAGGGTGCCGTTGGCCGTATCAAAGCTGATGCGGCTCACCTTCACGCTCCACAGGCCGGTGTTGAACAGGTTGGCCAGCAGACTGCCGCACAGCACCAGCACCAGCGCGCAGATCAGCAGACGCAGAGGAAACTTCTTGGTCATACAATCATTTCCTTTCCAAAAAAATTGATGGCAGAAGAACGACTGTCAATTATTCGCCTCTCCTGCCTAATGTTGTATGCATTGTAACATAGTTATGTTGAACATGCAACTGGTTTCGTGGAAAAAATCTCCATGACGCACACAGCAAAAACGGAGCCGTTCCGCTGAACCGCTCCGTTTTTTTGATCATGCCTCAGATCACCGCAGTCGTAAACCAGGTGGTGTATACCTTGCCCGGCTGGAGCAGGGTCACATAAGGCTTATCCTCAAAGTTGTCGCTGTCCTGCGCGCGCCCGGGCATGCCGTGCCAGGGCTCCAGGCACAGATAATCGCCGTGGGTGCCCGGCATGGTCCACACGGTCAGCACTTCCATCTTGGGGAAGTCGAACCGGATGCCGTGGCCGCTGGTCTTGTGCACCAGATCCACGCTGCGGCTGTTGAGGCCCGCAAAGATCAGACTGTCCCGCTGGTCAAAATAATCGTGAGACAGAGGCAGTACCCGGCCCTCCCGCAGCTCCGGCAGCGGCTGCGGATCGCCCATCAGCCCGCCGGGCAGGACCTGGAGGGTTTCATTCTTTTCGGGCCGGGCGAACACCAGCTGATAATCCTCAAAGGCCGCGCCCGCTTCCATGGGGCAGGCAAAGCCGGGATGGCCGCCCACGCACATGGGCATGACCCGATCGCTCCTGTTTTCCACCAGGAAGGTGGTGGTGTAGCCGCCCTCAAACAGCCGATAGGTGACGTGGAAGGCGAAATCGAAGGGATACATGGGCTTGCTCTCCTCAGTGGGCGTCAGCACCAGATCCACAAAATCGTCCCCCACGTGGGAAACGGCAAACTCGGGATTGCGGGTGAAGCCGTGCTTGGTCATGGGATATTCCCGACCGGCGATGACGATCCGGTCATTGCGCACAGCGCCGCAGATGGGGAAAAGCACCGGCGTATACTGGGGCCACACGCTGGGATCGGCCTGCCAGATCACCTCGCGCCCGTCCGCGGCCTTGAAGGACATGAGCTGCGCGCCCTTCGTGCGCACGGTGGCGGTGGTATTGCCGTAGCGAAGGCTGATTTCTGCCATGGATATTCCTCCTTTATTTCACCCGCTCGCCGTTGCGGGCCAGCACCTCCCGCGCTAGGCTGCGGTAGGCTTCGGCCCCGGTGGACCGGGGATCATAGCGATTGATGGGCAGGGCGTGGCTGGGCGCTTCGCCCAGGCGTACGTTGCGGGGCACAGTGGTGGCGAACACCTTTGATTTAAAGTGCTTTTTCACCTGAGCCACCACCTGCAAACTCAGGTTGGTGCGCCCGTCGAACATGGTGAGCAGCACGCCCTCCACGTCCAGGGCGGGATTGAGGCCGCGCTTGACCCGGGAAATGGTGTCCATCAGGCTGCGCACGCCCTCCAATGCGTAATACTCGCACTGAATGGGGATCAGCACGCTGTTTGCCGCCGTCAGGGCGTTGACCGTCAGCAGGCCCAGGGAGGGCGGGCAATCGATGATGATATAATCGTAGCGTTCCGCCAGGGGACGCAGCGCCGCCCGCATGCGGTATTCCCGGCGCTCCAGGCCCACCAGCTCCACCTCCGCCGCCGCCAGACGGATATCCGAGGGCAGCACGCTCATGTTTTCGGTATCGCTGACCGCCACGCACTTTTCCGCCGTGGCGATGCCCAGCAGCACCTCGTACAGGCTCTTTTCCCCCGCCTGCACCCCGGAACCGCTGGAGGCGTTGCCCTGGGGATCGGCGTCCACCAGCAGGGTCTTTTTGCCCCGTTCCGCCAGACAGGCGCACAGATTGACCGCCGTGGTGGTCTTGCCCACGCCGCCCTTCTGATTGGTCACAGCAATGATCTTACCCAAAATCAATTCCTTCTTTTATCCGTTGTTTTCCTCCGGCAGCCAGCCGCGCCAGCGATAGGCCGGATGGGCGGCCCGGGCCGTCCGGGCGATCAGCTCCAATTCGTCCGCCGTCTGGAAGGCCGTGAAATCCTGATACAGGGCCCGCAGGGCCGCCAGGCTGTCATGGGTCATGGCGAATTGCCGCAGCCGGCCATACTGCCAGGCGCTGTGGGGCAGCTGATGCAGGGCCAGATACAGCAGCTCGTCCGCCATCTGGTCCACGTCGTCCACCCGCACCCGCATGGTGCGTCCGTCGTCCAGCAGCACCCGCATATCCTCCTGGGTCAGCGCCCGGATCTCCCCAAAGAGCAGGGAATCCAGCTGCCGATACAGCCCGTCCAGGTCGTCCGCCGCAGGATCGAAGCCGTTCAGCAGCCCGCAGGCCCGGGCGCACACGTCGCTTGCCCGCAAAAAGGCCGCGCCCAGCCAGGGCTGCAAGACCCGCGACACCATCTCCATGCGCACCATGACGGCTTCTCCTTTCCTGTGTGATACCAAAATACCACATTTTCACCGTTTTGTCCACAGGCGGGGCAGGCAGCCGCCGGAAAGGCGCGCAAAAAATAATTTTTTATGCATTTTGTTACAAGTTCATTTCATTATTGAATAAATAATCACAATTTTGTGATGATGAATATACCGCTTGTGGTGAAGGGACCACCCCGACACAAGGGATAGTTTAGGCAGGGGCACCGGCCATGCAAAGGGGGTGCCGGTGGATAACTCTTGCCTTTTTCCCGGAAATCTGCTATGATAAAGGCGTTCAAAGAGCGAACAGGCGGTTTTATCCACAGGTACTTATCCACCGTTCGATTCTGGCAGTAACGGTGGCTTTATTTTTTTCGCGCCTTTTTACCGCATCGCGTTTGAACGGCTTTATGCATTCTTTTCATATACAAATGGGGGCATGTTCCTTGGAAACCACTGTGCTTTGGGACCGCGCCTGCGAATCGCTGGCCGCCAATATGATAAAAGTCACCTACGACACCTGGATCCACACCCTGAAGCCCATCGCGCTGGACGGGGATACCTTTGTGTTGCAGGCCGCCACGGATTTTTACAAAAAAAACGTGGTGATGCGCTATGCCGCCACCATCGAGAGCGCCCTGAGCCAGATCGCGGGCCGTCCCCTGACGGCCAAGTTTCTCAACCCCGAGGAGGCCGAAGCCTACGTGAGCCCCGTGCCCGCGGTGGAGAAGCCCTCTTTTCTCAACCCCAAATATACCTTTGATTCCTTCGTGGTGGGCAGCAGCAACCGCTTTGCCCACGCGGCCTGCCTGGCCGTGGCCGAATCCCCGGCGGAGGCCTATAACCCGCTGTTCATCTATGGCGGCGTGGGCCTGGGCAAGACCCATCTGATGCACGCCATCGGCCACTATCTGCTGGCCAACAACCCCCAGGTGAAGATCGCCTACGTGACCAGCGAGGCCTTCATGAACGAGCTGATCTCCGCCATTCAGACGAGCCAGACCGCCTCCTTCCGGGATAAATACCGCAAGGTGGACGTGCTGCTCATCGACGATATCCAGTTCATCGCCGGCACCACCAGCACCCAGGAGGAATTTTTCCACACCTTCAACGCCCTGCATACGGCGGGCAAGCAGATCATCGTATCCAGCGACCGTCCGCCCCGGGAGATCCCCCGGCTGGAGGAGCGCCTGCGCAGCCGCTTTGAATGGGGCCTGATCGCCGACATTCAGCGGCCCGACCTGGAGACCCGCATCGCCATCCTGCGCCGCCGGGCCCAGGACGAGATGATCACCTGCGGCGACGACGTGCTGCAGATGATCGCCGAGCGGGTGCAGAGCAACATCCGCGAGCTGGAAGGCAGCCTCACCCGCCTGTCCGCCTACGCCTCCCTGACGGGGCGGCCCATCGACTGCGCCCTGGCGGAGGACGCCCTGCGGGAGGTGTTCGCCAGCCACGAGCCCCACAACGTCACCTGCGAGGACGTGCTGCGCGTGGTTTCTTCCTACTACAATGTGACTCCCGAGGATCTGAAAGGCCCCCGCCGCAACCGGGAGATCACCGTGCCCCGCCAGATCGCCATGTATCTGTGCCGGGAGCTGACCGATTGCTCCATGTCCCGCATCGGCGACACCATGGGCGGCCGGGATCACACCACCGTGCTCCACGGCTGCGACAAGGTGGCCGAAGACCTGCGCACCTCCGAAAGCCTGGGCGCGCTGATGGACGATCTGCGTCACGCCCTGCAAAACAAATAAGCGTCCCCCTTCGATCCCCTGCTCATCCCGGCGGCATCCCTCCATGCCGCCGGGACATGCGGAGGGTCTTTTTTTGTTGATAAATCGTGTTTTCTCGTCTTTTACAGCTTCTCGATGACCCCGTCCAGCAGCGTCCGGAAGGTGCCCCGCACCCGCTCGCCGGTCTCCATGACCTCCTGATGGGAGAGGGGCGCGTCCAGGATGCCCGCGGCCATGTTGGTCAGGCAGCTGACGCCCAGCACCCGCATGCCCGCGTGCACGGCGGCAATGGTTTCGGGCACGGTGGACATGCCCACGGCGTCCGCGCCCAGCACCCGGGCCATGCGGATCTCGGCAGGCGTCTCATAGGTGGGGCCGTTGAACCAGGCGTACACGCCCTCCCGCAGGGTGATCCCGCATTCCGCAGCCGCCTCAGCGGCAATGGCCCGCAGGCGCTTGTCGTAGGCCCGGCTCATATCGGGGAAGCGGGGCCCCAGCTCGTCGATATTGGGTCCGGTCAAAGGATTTTTGCCGGAAAAATTGATAAAATCGGTAATCAGCATCAGGTCGCCCGGGGCGAAATCCACGTTCACCGCCCCCGCCGCGTTGGTGAGGATCAGGTCCTTGACCCCCATGCGCGCCATGGCCCGGATGGGCAGCACCACGTCGCTGAGCGGGTGCCCTTCATAGCTGTGAAAGCGTCCGCGCATCATCAATACGCGCTTGCCGTGCAGCGTGCCCGCCCACAGCTCTCCCGCGTGCCCAGCCACCGTGGACGCCGGGAAGCCGGGGATCTCGCTGTACGGGATCATCCGCGCGTCCTGCAGCGCCTCCACATAGTCCCCCAGGCCGCTGCCCAGCACCACGGCGATATCGGCCTCGCCCAGGGCCTCCCGGATATAGGCCGCAGCCTTGTCGATCCGCTCAATCTCACGCATGGGGCTTCATCTCCAATTCCTTAAAGAATGAATCCGCGCCGAACCGCTGGGGCAGGCCGAAGCCCTCGCACACGGTGGCGGCGATATCGGCATAGCTGCCGCGGGTGCCCAGGTCCACCACCCCGCGCATGCCCCGATGCCAGGCCAGGATCGGCACCCGCTCGCGGGTATGATCCGTGCCGGAATAGGTGGGATCGCAGCCGTGGTCGGCGGTGATCATCAACAGGTCGTCGTCGGTCATGGCTCCCAGGATATGGGGCAGATAATCGTCAAAGTCCCTGAGGCACTGGGCGTAGGCCTGCACGTCCCTGCGATGGCCGCAGTTCATGTCGAAGTCCACCAGGTTCACAAAGCACAGCCCCGTGAAATTCTGGGCCATATCGTCCATCAGGCTTTCCAGGCAGGCAGGATTGCCCGCGCTGTGCACGCTCTGGGTGATGCCCTTCATGTTGAAGATATCCTCGATCTTGCCCACGGCCAGGGTGTCATAGCCCGCCTTGCTCAGCACGTCCAGCATGGTATCGCTGAACGGGTCCATGGAAAAATCGTGCCGCCGGGGGGTGCGCTTGAAGTCCGCCGCGCAGGTGCCGGTGAAGGGGCGGGCGATGACCCGGCCCACGCCGTGCTTGCCCTGCAGCAGCGCCCGGGCCTTGCGGCACATGTCGTACAGCTCCTCCACGGGCACGATATCCTCATGGGCGGCAATCTGGAACACGCTGTCCGCCGAGGTGTACACGATCACCTTGCCGGTGCGCAGGTGCTCTTCGCCCAGCTCCTTCAATATCTCCGTGCCGCTGGCGGGCTTGTTGCCGATGGTCCCCCGGCCCACGGCCTGCTCAAAGGCCCCGATCACCTCCGGCGGGAAGCCGTTTGGATAGGTGGGGAAGGGCTCGTTCAGGGTCAGACCGGCGATCTCCCAATGGCCGGTGGTGGTGTCCTTGCCCCGGCTGGCCTCGGTCAGGCGGCCAAAAGCGCCCGCCGCGGCCATATCCCGCATGAGCCCCGTGCCCGGGATGTGCCCAAAGGCGATGCGCTCCATGTGTGGCAATTGCAAACGGGTCTTTTGCACGATGTGGCCCACGGTGTTGGCCCCTTCGTCGCCGTAGAGGGCCGCATCCGGGGCGTCGCCCACGCCCACGGAATCAAGAACGATCAGAAAAACTCTGTTCAGCATATTTCAAACCTCCTGCTTGCGTATTTATTTATTCAGTTCCTTCATTCTCCGCTCCAGCACCTCCGGAGCGGCCACGCTGTAGCCGAAGAAGCCCAGCGCCGGACCCAGGGATTGATAGACGCCGTGGCTGTACGCCACCAGCTTCGCCTTTTGCAGGTCGATCCTGCCGTTTGCGTCCAGCAATTCCTCCTGCACGCCCATGCCCACAATGCGACCCAGGAACAGATCATGGGAGCCCAGCTCCAGCACCTGCTCGGTCTTGCAAGCCAGATACAGGGGGCATTCCGCGATGGCCGGGGCATACTGCAATTCCGCCACCTTCGTTTGTGTCAAGCCGCAGGCGGCAAATTTATCCTCATCCCGTCCGCTCTTCACGCCGCAGTAATCCATAGCCCGCAGCTGCCCTTCCCCCACCAGGTTGACCACAAACTCGCCGCTGTCCATCAGGATATGATGGGAAAACCGCTCCTTGCGCACGGTCACGGACACCATGGGCGGCTGGCTGCACACCGTGCCCGCCCAGGCAATGGTGATGATGTTGGGCCTGTCCTTTTCCGACGCGCAGGATACCATGACGGCGGGCACCGGGCACAGCATCGCGCCGGGCGTCAGGGATTTGAACGCCATATCAACGCCTCCTGTCAAAAAAGGCGAAGCAAATACGCTTCGCCATCGTTTTATTCCGCTTTGTCCCAGAATTTGTTAAAGGGATAGATGACCCGCTGCACGTGGCCCACGATCATCTTGCGGGTCAGGGGACCCACGGCGCGGCTGTCGTTGCTGTTGCCGCGGTTATCGCCCATGACGAAATATTCGTCTTCCCCCAGGGTGTAGGGCCCCAGATTGGTGGTAAAGGGCGTGTTCATGTCGATGTCGGATTCATCCACCAATTCGCCGTTGACGTACAGCTCGCCGCCGTGCATCTCGATGGTATCCCCGGGCAGGGCGATGAGCCGCTTGATGAACAGTGTGCCGCCCCGGTCCGGATAATGGCAGATGACGATATCCCGGCGATGAAAGTCGCCGCTGAGGTAATCATACTTGGTGGCCAGCACGATCTCCTTGTTCATCAGGGTGTTCTGCATGCTTTCGCCCTTCACCTTGACGGGCACAAACAGGAAGGTGCGGATCACCAGGCCGATGGCCACGGCGGCGGCCAGGGTCAAAATCCAGCTGATCAATTCCTGCTTGAACGTCTTCTTGGGCTTTTCCTTCTTGTCCTTTTTGCTCTTCATGGCAATGTTCATCGGCTTTTTCACTCCACTTTGTCCCAGAATTTGCCCAGCGGCAGAATGGTGCGCTCCACGCGGCCCACGATCATATCCCGGGTGATGGGGCCCACCCGGCGGCTGTCGTTGCTGTTGGCGCGGTTATCGCCCATGACGAAATAATCATCCTCGCCCAGCACGATGGGCACGATGGTGGATTCGCTGGACTGGGAATGCTTGTTGATGCCGCTCTCGTCCACCAGTTCGCCGTTGACGTACACCGCGCCTTCCTTGATTTCCAATATATCCCCGGGCAGGGCGATCAGCCGCTTGACAAACAGGGTATGGTGGGTAAAGGTCATTTCAAAGCTGCCGCCCACGTTCAAATGGCTTTCGGTGTTGCGGTTTGGGTAGCGGCAGATGATCACGTCGCCCCGCTTGAATTCCCCCCGCAGGTAGGCGGGCTTGCTGACAAACACGATGTCGCCGTCCTGCAGGGTATCCCGCATGCTCTCGCCGTCCACGCGGATGGGCTCAAACAGGAACATGCGGACCAGCAGCGCGATGACCAACGCGCCCAGAATGGTTAAAATCCAGCTGATCACTTCTTGCTTGACCGTCTTCTTCTTTTTTTCTTTCTTGCGGAAAAGGGAAAATTTCTTTTTCGCGGCCTCCGGCGCTTCGGGCGTCAGGGCCTCCGCGGGCTGTTTTTCGGGTTCCAGGTTCATGGGTTCGTCAGCTCCTTTTGGCTCATGGGATCAGGACCCTGGGCAATCAGCTTTTTGCGGCAGCGAAGAAAATCCTGCCGGTCCAGCATCACGATGCGCCCGCAGCCGTGGCAGCGGATCTTGATGTCCGCGCCAATGCGGATCACCGTCCACTGGTCGCTGCCGCAGGGATGCTTTTTGCGCGTCTGCACCACGTCCCCCAGCCGGATCTCCTCCGTCATGGCCCTGCCCCCTTCTTTCATGCACTGCACCTATTATACGGCATCACGCGGAATTTTTCAATGTCAATTCCATGCATCCGCGCGAAGGGGCAGGCCGTTTTGTGCTTTGCGGGTTCATTATACGATAAAAATATGAAAAAGCTGTGAATGGCGCATTAGAAGCGAATTATAAAACAAGCAAAAAACGGACGGCCAAGAAAGCCGCCCGGTCCCCAAATTCTCTTATCAATCGATCCAGTCCTCCAGCGTCAGCCCGGGAACGCGGCTGAACTCGCCGGTGTTATGCGTGACCAGCGGCAGCGACAGCGCACGGGCATGGGCCGCGATCAGCGCATCCCTGTCTCCGATGGGCATCCCGGCCTCGGCAAGATGCGCCATGATATCCCCAGCCTCAAAGGCCGCGTCCGTATCGAAGGGAAGGATGTATATTCCGGAAAGAAGCCCCTGCACCGCCTGGAGGTTCCCGGAATAATTGGCGCTGCGCCTGGCCCCGTACACCAGCTCCGCGTAGGTAATGGAGCTGACGCAAAGCTCGCCTCCAATATGGGACGCGATCTTTTCGCACACCGGATCCTGCGGGCGTCTGATGGCGCGAATCAGGATGTTGGTGTCCAGCATATACATCATAGCGGCTCCCTCTTGGACGGGATCTGCATGGGTCTGCCTTCCGCCATAAAGTCGTCTGTGAACAATTGCAGACTTTGCGTGAACGTATCCCGCAGCTTGCTGACCGGCGTAAGCATGATCGTCTCCCCCACCCGATTGACGAAAATTTCCTCGTCCGGCAATCTGTATTCCTTGGGGATCCGAATCGCCTGACTGCGTCCGGACATGAATGTGCGCGTGGTGTGCATGCATTTCACCTCCTGGCAAAAGTATATATCATGGTATGTGACAAGTCAAGCGAAATTCATTCTGAACCCTGATTGAAAGTCTCTGCAAACAGAAATTGGATAGTGATACGGTTAGATCCTGCTGGCCTTTGGCCAGCAACCAATTTACCAATTTCTGTTTTTCCGCGTCTTGCTTTAATCAGGAAGTAGTTTCAGAAAATAAAAGTAGCGCGCCCGGCCCATATCTGCTATAATATAAGCGCAAAAGAGTTTAAAGGGGGTCTTTCCCATGATACACGTCACCGTATGGAACGAGTTCGTCCATGAGCGGGAAGAGGAACGGGTGCGCCAGGTCTATCCCCAGGGCATCCACATGGCGCTGAAGGAGCTGCTGGAATGCGACGACGTGACCGTGCGCACCGCCACCCTGCAGGAGCCGGAATGCGGCCTTACGGAGGAAGTGCTCCGGGATACCGACGTGCTGGTTTGGTGGGGCCACATGCGCCATGAACTGGTGCCGGACGAGATCGCCGAGCGCGTGCAGAATCAGGTCCTAAACGGCATGGGCCTGGTGGTGCTCCACAGCGGCCATAAGTCAAAGCCCTTCATGCGCCTCATGGGCACCACCTGCAACCTCAACTGGAACGAGGTGGGCGAGCGCGAGCGCATTTTCGTCATCGATCCCGTGCATCCCATCGCCCAGGGCCTGCCGCCCTATTTTGAACTGTCCCATGAGGAAATGTACGGCGAGCACTTTGACATTCCCACCCCGGACGAGCTGGTGCTCTCCGCCTGGTTCCAGTCCGGCCAGATCTTCCGCTGCGGCTGCGCCTGGCGGCGGGGCTACGGGCGGGTGTTCTATTTCCAGCCCGGTCATGAGACCTACCCCACCTATTACGAAAACGAGTACGTCAAAACGGTCATCCGCAACGCCGTGCGCTATGTGGCCAGGCCCCGGGGCCTGACCCTGCGGGACGGCTGCCCCCACGTGGGCGAGCTGGAACGCGTGCCGGACTGTGACCGCACCGACAAACAATAAAAAGGAGGCAACAATCATGGAAGACGAACGCTTGGACATCGTGGAAGGCGTGGACGAGGACGGCAACCGCCTGCTGCTCCGGGTCAACCGCTACTTCTACTACAACGGCGAGGAATACGTGCTGCTCAGCGACGATATCGAGGATGAGAAGGACGATCTGGACGACGTGACCTTCTTTGTGATGAAGGTGAGCGTATCCACCGACGAGGACGGCGAGGAAATCGAGGAATTCGAGCCGGTGGAGCAGGAGCTGATGGACGCGCTGATCGAGGTGGTTAAAACCAACTTTGAGGACGACAGCGAGATCCCGGACGAGCTGGAATAATACAGCAAGGCCCCTGCGGGGGCTTTTTCATTGGAGGCAATATGCCGCGAGAAATCCTTTATTACGTCCTTCTCTTTTTCGTGGGCTCCGTCCTGGGCTGGTGCATGGAGGTGGCCTGCAAGCTGTGGCAGTTCCACCGGTTCATCAACCGGGGCTTCCTGATGGGCCCCTGGTGCCCCATCTATGGCTGCGGCACGGCGCTGCTGACGGCGCTTTTGTCCCGCTTCACCCAGGATCCCTTTGCTGTGTTCGGCCTGGCCATCCTGATCTGCGGCACGCTGGAATATCTGACCAGCTGCCTGATGGAAGCGCTGTTTCACGCCCGGTGGTGGGATTACTCCACCAAGCGTTTCAACCTGAACGGCCGCGTATGCGCCAACACGCTGATCCCCTTCGGGCTGCTGGGGCTGGGGATGATCTATTTTGTCAAGCCCTTCCTGTTCGGCCAGTTCGCCCGGCTGGACGAGCAATTGCTCCGCCTGCTGTGCGTCGGGCTGAGCGGGTTCTTTCTGACCGATGCCGTGATCAGCACCCTCACCCTGATCAAGATCCGCAAGGGCGCGGCCCTGGCGGAGGGGGACAGTACCGAAGCCATCACCGCCGCTGTGCACGGCGCTCTGGCGCTGGAATCCGCCCAGGTGCGCCGTATCCTGCACGCCTTCCCGGAGAGCAGGATCTATAACAGCCGCGTGGCCCGCCAAATGCGGGAACGCCGCCGCCAGCTGCGCCTGGAAATGAAAGCCGCCCGTCAACGCGCCAGGGCGGCGGTGAACGAGCGGGAGGAAAAGCTCCGGCAGGAGATCAGGCAGCGCAGGGCGCGTCACTGACTCTGTTTTTTTCTTATACATTCCCACATGAGCGGAAAAGCTGGACGGTCTTCACTGCGCTAAGAAATCAGATACTCGCCCTTTTTGTTCTTGATCCAGACATGAACAACGAGGTGATAATATCCTTCAGGAATCTCTTCTCCCCGGATATGTTCTTTGCCGGTTACTTCTCTCAATTCAGTATACAGATCCCAGATTTCCAATCATTCTCACCTCCGCAAATCCCGATTTACAAGGTCATCATCGGTCAGACAGGTTGGAACTTGTCAATTACAGATAGTGATCCAATAACGCTGCTCAATTTCACCCTCTGAATTTCTGAATTCGTTTTCAAGAATTCCGCCATTATTGATGATGGATTTTGCTGATCCGAGATTGTCCTTGTCACAGGTCATCAGCACTTTTTCGATCCCCAGTTTCCTGCATTCGATTAAGGCCAGTCGAATCATTTCCGTTGCATAGCCTTTTCTTCGTTCACTTGGTCTGATTCCATCCCCTATATGCCCGCCTTCTTTGAGCAGATACTCGTTCAGGTAATGACGGATATTGATCGCTCCAAGAAGCCTGTCCCGTTCCGTATCCAGCAGAAAGAATACAGAGTCAGGCACTTTCCCATCTGCTGCTTCTTTCACTTCAAGATTTTCAAGATAATAGTCGAAATCATGATAATCATTTTTAAAGATTGCCCAGGGAGAGTGATTTGTATGATTGAGCGCCTGGTCTACTTTCCATTCGTCGATCATTTCTCCCAATTGCTTCTCATACGTTTTTGTGAGCTTTATCAGCTTCAGGCTCATCATACATTCCCCCTCACGAATCCCGAATGATCATCTATTCATTCACTTTATCATTACTTCTTCCGAACACACCAGATCACATTCTTCGCAGATCTATTTCCGCTCTCCATGTGATATCCTCCGAATATATCAACAATCTCATATCCCGTCAGCTCCAGAAGATACTTCATTTCCTGACGGTATGTCTGTCTCATCTTCAGTGGACGGATTCTTTCTTCAATAACATTCCCCTGATCATCCAGTACTTCAAACATCGCATTGTAGATTTTCTCATGCTGACCTTGTTTATTGGTGTACTCCAGGCGGAAAGAATAGTCTGTTTCTCTCGTTTTCATCTGCTGTGCCTGAAAAAAAGGATGCGGGTCAAATGTATTAAAGGTCAGCATTCCTCCGTCCACCAGATTCTCTCGGATGTTCAGCAGCGCTGCCTTCTGAAGCTCCGGTGTCAGAAGATGCATGAACCCGCTTCTTGCAATGATTGCACACGAATACTTCCTGTCGCTTCTGAATTCTGTCATATTGGCAGGGAAAATATGCAACCTGAATCCTTTTTGCCTTGCTTTTTCATCTGCGACCCGGCACATTGCTTCTGAAAGATCGGTTCCGTCGGCCATGATCCCATGTTCCGCCAGGTACAGTAATACAGCTCCTGTTCCGCACGCTATATCAATCACGCCTTCTTTGCCATACTCCCGGGCAAAATCCAGGTAAAATTCCTGAAAGCCGGAATGATTGTCTTCATTCCGGTACATTGCATCAAGGTACAGATCGTAGTTTTCAGCGACATCTTCGTAATCATGCAGATCCATATTGCCTGTCCTCCGCTGCATTGAATGAATCGTCAAATTCCGATTTGACTTAATCAATATACCATGCCGACTGGCGAGGTCAATTATCTCGTGTTCAAACGCAAGAGAGGCCCCTTTTCATTGGCTTGGTTTCTTCTTATATAAATTCACATACTGTTCGGGCCGTAGTACGGTATCGAAATCATAGTACACGTTCTCATGGAACATGGCCTTGATGATCTCGTACCGGGGGTGGCCCGGGCCGTTTTCGTCTCCGCGCCAGCCGTACAGGGTGGGGATATCCGTCCAGAATTCATAGGCCTCCAGGTTTTCCTTCTGATAGGAAAGAAACCGCTGCCGCTCCGTCCAGGTGACCCCCGTGGCGTTGCCCACCCAGATGCGCTTGAGATTTTTCAGGTGATAGAGGGGGCTCAGATCATACACGTGGGTCATGCAGATGTTCAGATCAATCAGCGTGTCGCACCCCTCCAGGAAGGAAAGGTCCTCCACCCGGGTATTGAAGATCTCCAGATATTCCAGGGGCTTGCCTTTTAAATAAGAAAGATCGCTGAACCGGTTGTCCGCCAGGATCAGCACCCGCAGTTCGTTCATGGGCTCCAGGAAGCTCACGTCCGAGATCCAGTTATGGCCCAGGTCCAGGGCGCGCAGCTCGGTGGCATAGCGCAGGGGGGCCACTTCCTCGTTTTCCAGCCGGTTATCCTTGCTGGAATGGCGGGTGGAAAACACCCAGTCGTCCGTCCGCAGGGAATAGCCGCTCTTGCCCAGATGCAGCGTCCAAACGATCTTCACGCCCCGGGGCGCCATCATCTCCCGGAATTCCGCCAGGATCTCGTCGCTCAGGCCGCAGTCTGTCAGGTCCACCCAGGTCAGATAGGGCATGCTGCACAGCGCTGTTTTGAGCCGATCCACCCGGGTGATCTTCACGCCCGTCAGATCCAGCTTCTCGGCGGCGCGATCGTAATACGCGCCCTCAATGATGACCACGGCCTTGGTTTTTTGCTCCGCCCAGGCGCAGGAGAGCAGCGTCAGCAGGATAAGGGCGCAGCACAGCAGCTTTTTCACGCTTTCTCTCCTCCCTCCCGGTCAAATGGATGATTTATTATTATACCACTTTTTATGGACTTGGGAAGGGGTGAACATTGACAAATCGATATGAAAAATGTATAATACAGAAAAACTGATCCGTGGAAGACGGACCACAATAAGAAAGGAGTCCGGTACAATATGAAAAAGATTATTGCGCTGGCAATGTCCCTGGTTCTGGTCCTGGCCGCCATCCCCGCGTTTGCGGCGGATTATTCCGGCTACACCATCCGCATCTACTCCAACTCCAACTCCACTGAGCGCGTCAACTGGCTGGTCAACGCCGCCAAGGAAGCGGGCTTCAGCATCTCCATCGACGACAACTCCGTCATCTCCGGCGACACCGCCGCTGTGCAGGCTGCCAACGAGAACAAAGACGGCGACATCCTGTTCGGTCTGAACGAGACCCGCTGGGGCCAGGTCATCGGCGGCACCTATGAGAATCTGGCCATCGCCGATTGGACCCCCTCTTGGGCGGACGAAGTGGGCAACTTCAAGTATGACGGCAAGGCCTACGGCCTGGTCATCCAGAACGTGCTGATGCTCTACCGCAACGACGAGTTCGGCACCAACGGCAACGAGCTGCACTTCGATCATTGGGCTGACATCGTGAACAGCGGCTACACCTGGTATCGCCAGGGCAAGGTCGGCGGCACCACCAACGCCAACATCAACAGCGCCATGCTGTACGCCTTCACCGATCCCACCAGCCCCGCCGGCGGCATCTCCGTGGACGGCTGGAAGACCCTGTGGGCCTACTGCCAGAACGGCGTGTTCACCGGTGACAGCTACGGCTTCGATCCCCTGAACCGCGGCGACGTGCAGATCGGCACCTTCTATTCCTCCTCCCTGTACGGCAAGATCGACACCGCTGCCGATGCCTCCGAGCATCCTCTGAACGGCACCCTGGAGCCCGAAAACTGGGCCCTGGTGGACATCAAGGACGGCACCTACTACATCGCCGAGTATCTGGGCATCATCGACCGCGCTGACCGCACCGCCGAGCAGACCGAGGCCGTGAAGGCCTTCGCCGAGTGGTTCGGCTCCGCCGACGTGCAGGCTGCCTGGGCTGACGAATTCGACAGCTTCCCCTGCAACACCGCCGCCGCCGCGCAGATCTACGAGGAGACCCCCGCCATCTACACCCTGCCGAACTTCGCCCTCAACAAGGTGGAAGGCACCGACATGACCTACGCCGAGTATGTGGCCG
Source organism: uncultured Eubacteriales bacterium (assembly GCA_902781945.1). Classification (GTDB taxonomy): domain Bacteria; phylum Bacillota; class Clostridia; order Christensenellales; family Aristaeellaceae; genus SFMI01. The sequence goes on from CACZLE010000028.1 coordinate 26,410, forward strand.
CTCACAGCAAGGAGTGGACCAACATCATGACCAACCTGGGCTTCTACTGGGCTGACAACAGCGCCGCTCCCACCGAGCCCGCTTGGGACACCCTGGACTGGGCTACCCTGACCCAGGCCGCTCAGTAATCACACGGCTATAATAAGGCGCGCCTGAGCATCAGGCGCGCCATCCTTTTTATCTTGAAACATGAGGAGTGACTCAAGATGGCTGATCAGCTGCAGAGCATGATCGATCTGAAAAACATCATCGTTAAATTTGGCGATTTTGAAGCGCTGCACAACATCAATGTGGATGTGAAGCAGGGCGAATTCTTTACCTTCCTCGGTCCCTCCGGCTGCGGCAAAACCACCACGCTGCGCACCATCACCGGCTTTATTGAGCCCGTCAGCGGTACGGTGAGCGTAAACGGCAAGGACATCACCCACGTGCCCATCGAAAAGCGCAACATCGGCATCGTCTTTCAGAGCTACGCCCTGTTCCCCACCATGACGGTGTATGACAACATCGCCTTCGGCCTCAAGATCCAGAAGAACAAAAAGGACGAGATCGACCGCAAGGTGCGCGACATCGCCCGCAAGGTGGATCTGAGCGACGAGCAGCTGCAAAAGGCCGTATCCCAGCTCAGCGGCGGCCAGCAGCAGCGCGTGGCCATCGCCCGCGCCCTGGTCACCGGCCCCGCCATCATCTGCATGGACGAGCCGCTGTCCAACCTGGACGCCAAGCTGCGCGTGCAGTTGCGCAACGAGCTGAAAAAGATGCAGCGGGACTTTGGCATCACCACCATTTACGTGACCCATGACCAGGAGGAGGCCCTGACCCTTTCCGATCGCATCGCCGTGTTCAACAAGGGCTACATTGAGCAGATCGGCACCCCCAACGAGGTATATAACCACAGCAAGACCGAGTTTGTGTGCAACTTCATCGGCGATATCAACCGTCTGGAGGACGAGCTGGTGACCAAAATGGGCCTGGACAAGGGCCAGAACCACTTTATGCGCCTGGAGCGCATCCGCGTGAACCGCGAGGCCCAGGACGGGGAAATCACCCTGCCCGGCACCATCGAGAGCCGCGAGTACTACGGCCTGTACATCAAGTATTATATCCGCGTGGCGGGGCAGATCATCAAGGTGATCGAGCGCAACGACGGCATCAATATCTATGAGGCGGGCGAGCAGGTGACCGTGGGCATGCACCCCCGCAACCTGATGAGCTACCCGAAGCAGTAAGGAGGCGCGCCCATGAATAAAAAAGAAGGGCTCAAGCTGGACGCCTCCCTGGTGTGGAAGGTGTTTGGCATCGCGTTTTTCGTCTATCTGTTCTTCGGCTTCATGCTGCTGCCCTGTCTCAACACCCTGACCTCCATCTTCACCGTCAAGGACCCCACCACCGGGGCCGCCGATCCCCTGGCGGTCATCCGCTTCTTCTTTGCGGGCAACATGCCCAAGTTCGTCCTCAACTCCTTAAAGCTGGCCGTGTGCCTGGTGATCACGGTGAACATCGTGGGCATCAGCATCGTGCTGCTGACGGAATACTTTGACATCAGGGGTGCCAAGATCCTGCGGCTGGGCTACATGACAACCCTGATCTATTCCGGCGTGGCCCTGGTGACGGGCTATCTGTTCCTGTACGACAGCGACGGCATCCTGACCAGCTGGCTGGCGGGCATCTTTCCCGGCATGAACAAAAACTGGTTCTCGGGCTTCAACGCGGTACTGTTCACCATGACCTTTGCCTGCACCAGCAACCATGCCCTGTTCTTCCGCAACGCCCTGCGCGCCATCGACTACAACACCGTGGAGGCAGCCCGCAACATGGGCGCCAAGCCCTTCAAGGTGCTGCTCAAGGTGGTATTCCCCACCCTGATCCCCACCCTGTTCAGCCTCACGGTCATGACCTTCATCACGGGCCTGTGCGCCATGTCCGCGCCGACCCTGCTGGGCTATGACTCCATCAACCCGGAGATCGTGCGTTTGGCCGGCTCCTCCATCGCGGACGAAAGCTTCCCCCAGGCTCGCGCCGCCCTGCTTTCCATCATTCTGGCCATGTTCACCATCGTGCTGCTGACGGTGCTCTCCGCCTATGAACGCAAGGGCCACTATCTATCCGTCAGCAAGACCAAGGCCAAGCTGGTCAAGCAGAAGATCGCCAACCCTGTAGCCAACGTTTTCGCCCACATCTACGCCTACGTGCTCTTCATCATCTACATGACCCCCGTGGTGATGATCGTGCTGTTCGCCTTCCAGAACTATCCCTCCCTGCGGAGCAAAACCCTGGGCATGGATCAGTGGACGCTGATCAACTTCTTCGGGGCCAAGGACTTTGAGTTCATGACCAACCGCGGCAAATACCGCACCCGCACCGGCGCCATCAGCGGCCTGTTCGCCAACGCCGACACCGTGGGCGGCATCCGGCTCAGCTTTGTGCTGTCCGCCCTGGCCGCGGCCCTGGCCTGCGTCATCGTGGTGGTGGCCGTCAACTACATCTTCAAAAACAAAGGCAAAAAACGGGGTATCGCGCTGGAATACAGCCTGCTGTTTCCCTGGCTGCTGCCCACCATCCTGATCTGTTACAGCTACCGCACCTACTTTAACTCCACCGACGTGTGGTACGTGTTCGGCCAGAACCTGTACATGCGCGAGAACGTGCGCTTCCTCATCGTGATGGCCTACACCGTGGTCAAGCTGCCCTTCGCCCTGCGCATGGTCAAGGCGGCCTTCTACGCCATCGACGAGGAATTGGAGGACGCCGCCCGCAACCTGGGTGCCAGTCCGCTGGTCACCTTCCTAAGGGTCAAATTGCCCATTGTGCTGCCCAGCGTGCTAGCCGTGTTTGCCTTAAACTTCAACGCCCTGTTTACCGAATACGACATGAGCGCCACCTTCCAGAGCAGCTACGGCAAGTCCTACGCCATGGTCATCCAGAACATGTGCCACGACGAGGGCCGCGACGGCTACAACGTAAACGCCTCCGGCCGCCGCTGCGCCAGCACGGTGTTCATCATGCTGGTCTCCGGCCTGATCCTCTACCTGGTGTACGGCGTGGGCGCCCGCGACCTGGGCGAGCGCCTGGAGCGCCGCGCCAAGCGCCGCAAGCGCTGGCAGAAGCTGATGCAAAAGCTGCACATCTCCTCCGGCAAGGAGGCCGCGGCGTAAATCATATCCTATCTTGGAGCTCCCGGTTGCGGGGGCCCTTTGCGTTTATAAACAAAAATTTGACGAGGCGCCCTCATCCGACCTCGCTACGCTCGGCCACCTTCCCCCGTTGCGACGGGGGAAGGCTTTTGGCCGGGCTTTTTATAACAACTGGGCTGAAAGCAAGCAAAATAGTGCACTAAAAAAGCCTTCCCCTGCCGCCGCGGGGGAAGGTGGCCGACCAACGGGAGGTCGGATGAGGGCGCTTTGCCAATTTCTGTTTATCAAGGCGTTCATATTAGTTAGTATGCACTAACTGGTTTTTCTTTTGCCCAATACAGACATTTTTTTGCTCACCCTCTTTTCAAATCGATATTTCTATGTTAAAATGTATTCACAATCAAAATGCTCCGAGTTTGGGCTGACCCCCGCGGCCACCCAGACCAATGAGTGTCCCCGGCAACGGAGACGCTTGCCTTTTGCGAAGGAGCCCGACGAGGATTGCCCAAAGCATACGTCTGCGTATGCTGTTTGGGTTGTTTTCGGCGGGTTTTGATCTGTCCGGAATCTTTGTTCTATTGAGTAAGGAGGAGTTCCATCATGGCTGAAACAAAGGATCGCAAGAGCTTCCTCGACAAGGACTACACCCGCCGCCAGTTCCTGAAGCTGTCCGGCAAGAGCCTGGCCGGTCTGGCCATCAGCACCAGCATGCTGAGCGTTCTGGGTGTGACCAAGGAAGCTGTCGCAGAAGACAAGGTGCGCCTGTGGGCGTTCCCGCAGGGCCTGCTGGTGGTCAATGAGGACCGCTGCGTGGGCTGCCAGCGCTGCGAGATCAACTGCACGCTGACGAACGACGGCTGCTGCTCCAGCTACATTTCCCGCGTCAAGGTGACAAGGAATCTGTACTCCAGCCGCAACGGCCACGGCCTGTACACCGAGGACAACTGGACCTATTTCCCCGACACCTGCCGCCAGTGCGAAAATCCTGCCTGCGGCAACGCCTGCCCCATGGGCGCCATCTACGCCGATGAGAAGGGCATCCGCCGGGTGGACGAAAGCAAGTGCATCGGCTGCGGCGCCTGCGTGCAGGCCTGCCCGTGGCATATGCCCACCGTGAACCCCGTGACCCACAAGTCCTCCAAGTGCATCATGTGCGGCGCCTGCGCCGAGGGCTGCCCCTCCGGCGCCCTGAGCCTGATCCCCTGGGACAAGGTGGCTTCCGCCGCGCAGGAAATCTGACCATACCCTTTAAATTTGAAGTAGGAGGAATTACGATATGTCTGTGAAAAATGGCATCAACGGCTGGGCGGGTACGATCCTCCGTGTCAATCTGACCACCGGCGCCATCACCAAGGAAGACACCCTGCCCAAGTACCGCCCCTATATCGGCGGCATGGGCATCGGCTATAAGGTCATCTGGGACGAGGTCCCCATGGATGCCGATCCCCTGGGCCCGGACGCCAAGTGCGTGTTCGGCGTCGGTCCTCTGACCGCCTCCGGCGTGCCCTGCTCCGGTCGTATGAACATCACCCTGCTCTCCTGCTGGAGCAAGGGCTATTCCATCGTGGACGCCCACATGGGCGGCCATATCGCCCACGCCTTCAAGTATGCCGGCTATGACGCCATGATCGTGGAAGGTCAGAGCGACAAACCCGTGTACATCAAGATCGAGGACGAGAACGTGACCATCGAGGACGCCAGCCACATCTGGGGCAAGGGCACCTTTGAGGCCAACGCCACCCTGTCCAAGGAAAATGGTCCCGAGTTCGACGTGGCCACCATCGGCCCCGCCGGTGAGAACCTGGTGCATATGAGCACCATCATCACCTCCTTTGGCAACAGCGGCGGCGCCGGCATCGGCGCGCTGCTGGGCAGCAAGAAGGTGAAGGGCATCGCCGTGCGCGGCACCGGCGCCGTCAAGATCGCCGAGCCCATGAAGGTTCGCCTGCTCAGCAACTACATGATCAAGGACCTGGTGGGCGGCAACAACAACCACACCGTTCCCTGCCATGCCCAGACCTGGTCTGAATACGTCGCCACCAACAACCGTTGGCAGGGCGCTCCTGGCATCACCTGGGACAAGGCCCCCAAGGGCCCCATCGACACCGGCGAGCAGCCCAGCGGCCAGATCAACGTGGCGGCCCTGCGCTGCAACAAGGGCGTGTTCGACTTTGGCGAGATCGCCGAGAAGTACACCGTCAAGCAGGGCGGCTGCTCCTCCTGCCCCGTGCGCTGCTACACCGAATATGACATGGATCCCCTGGCCGATTATGACCTGCCCACCCATGTCTCCAACACCTGCATGCCCATCATCAAGATGCTGGACTGGTATCCCAACCACAAGGATGCCGAAGGCAATTCCGTGCCCTCCACCCACGATTTCGTGGATGAAAAGGACGCCAAGATGATCCTGGGCGGCGCCGGCAGCCGCGCGGCGGACGATTACGGCGTGTGGTGCAACTACGGCAACCTGTACGAAGACTTCAACATGGCCTACACCACCGGCGTTCTCAAGGATGTCATCGACAAGCAGAATCCCGGCGAGTGGGAGCAGATCCCCTGGGATCTGATGGAGTCCGGCGATCCCCGCTGGGTCGTGGAGTGCTATCGCCGCATCGCCATGAAGGAAGGCGTGTTCTCCGACCTGGGCCTGGGCACCTACGAGCTGTACCAGAAGTGGGGCATGGACGACGCTTCCAAGAACGTGGCCGGCGTCAACTTCTACGATTTCGTCAACGGCAAGAACTTCAACATCGGCCACAACGGCTATCCCCGCCATCACGGTCCCGAAAACTGCTGGCAGGCCGGCACGCTGTACAGCATGATGTACAACCGTGACTGCATGATCCATCACCTGATCAACTTCTGCTCCTCCGGCGCTCCCTACAACGAGATCACCAAGCCCGTCCTGGAGCACTTCTTCGGCGAAGGCTGCACCGACGCCCAGAAGAACTACACCCCCATCAACGAGAACAAGATCAAGCTGGCCAAGTGGGCCTTCATCGGCAAGCAGTGGCACGACAGCGCCACCCTGTGCAACTGGATGTACCCCATGACCATCGCCACCAGCAAGAAGCGCAACTACATCGGCGACCTGGATCTGGACGCCAAGTACATGAGCGCCGTGCTGGGCATCGAGTACACCCGCGAGGATCAGGAGACCGATTCCGAGCGCATCAGCCAGCTGCTGCGCGTCATCACCGCCATCAGCTTCAAGCTGAACCTGGGCAGCACCAACCTGCGCAAGGATCACGACCAGGTGTCCGAATGGGTCTTCGACAAGGAGCCCGACTTCAAGCCCTTCGAGCAGGGCACCGTGAAGCTGGACCGCGAGGACTGGGAGAAGAGCCTGGATATGTGGTACGAAGCCATGGGCTGGGACAAGGAAACCGGTATCCCCACCCGCGCCACCCTGGAGAAGTTCGGCCTCTCCGACTGCGCCGACAAGCTGGAGTCCCTGGGCCTGATCTGATCCCGAGAATTGTGAACCAAATGTAAACAATGCTCCTGCGCAGGCCCTGTGCGCAGGAGTATTTCTTTGCAGCGCAGAATATTATCCCCAGAAAAACACGCGAAGGAGGAATGACCATGGCATTGTTCGGACGCCGCAAGCCCGGCTTTTCCAAGGAAGTCATGCTCAAGCCCAGCGAGATCCCGGATCATTTCAGCGACGCGCTGGACCCGGCTGTGAATAAAGAACTGGATAACCCCAAGCTGGAAAAGAAAGAATTGCAGGCCGCCGCCGCGGCGGTCACCGGCGAGGAAAAGCCGGACATGATCGACTTCATGCAGTCCCTGCCCGAGGTGGAGGACCCCTTCCCCCCCTCTGAACCCGAGCCCGAAGCCCCGCCGGAGCCGGAAAAAACAAAGGCCCAGGTGCTGGCGGACTTCATCCGCGAGCGCGCCCAGGGCGGCCTCATCACCCCCAAGGCCCTGATCGCCCAGGACGAGCCCGAAATCGACGCCCTGCTGGCAGAGCTGGCCGCCGACGAAACCTGCAAGGACATCCGCACCGTGGAGGGCCAGCAGGATATCTACTATTATTCCGACGAAGTGATGGCCAACAACTACGCCAAGATCGCCATGCTGACCATCGAGAAGGACGACGCCCGCACAGTGGCGGAGATGGTGCGCTTCAACTGCAAGGCCTTCCCCACCCCCACGCCCCTCTATTACTTCGCCCGCCAGCCCTTCTTCCTGGACAAAGCCAAGATGGAGCTCATCATCGCCCACATGCAGGATGATCCCCGCTACAAGGATATCCGCCTCTGCACCGCCGCCATCAACGGCGAACCCTACCTCTATTCCATCGACCTCATGAGCGAAAAATACGCCAAGGCCCTGGCCAACGGCGCGGAATGCCAGGAAGGGGACGAATAATCTCCTCAGGGAACAAAACTTCACGCAATTCGCAATTGCACAATTATATATCACTTATGATAAAAAGCCGTCAATCAGCAGCACTTTCTACCGATTGGCGGCCTTTTTATCAACATATAATCATTGTGATACTATTCCCTGATTAAAACAAGATACTAAAAACAGAAATTTGACGGGGAAAGGGATACGCTTCTCTTTTGAGTCAAAAGAGAAGCAGAAAACCTGCGTTTGTCGCCGTAAAAGCTGCTGACGCAACGAGAAACAAAGTTGCAGTCCACCGCTTCCGGGCAGCCAGCTTTGCTGGCGTGCTGTGCGCAAAGCGCACAGCGAAAAAACCGCTGGACAGACCAGAAAATGAATGAATTCATTTTCTGGCTGGCCATCGGTTTTTCTTTTGCCCGGAAGCTGTCTTGGCGACATCCAAGCTACAGGCGCAGATTGTTTGTTGTTGCTTTCAAGCCGGTTCGCCCGCTGAGGTCCAGGAGAAGAATTCTCCTGGCGCAGAGCTCGAGGCCGCGGAGGCCTCGAACGTTTCCTCTTGCCAATTACTGTTTTTCGATGTCTCCATTTAATTAGAGAACAGTATGAGATGCGCATTCATCGGTCAATTTCTTTTTCCGATCATATTTCCCGCCGCTTTTCCAGCCGCAGCAGGCCTTCTTCGTCCGGCTGGGTGACGCCGTTTTTGTAGGTGTATCCCATTTTGAGATAGAAGGGCGTGCCGGTGATGGAGGCGGGGATCTCCACGCGGCGGGCGCGGAGGAAGTATTCATCCTGCTCCAAGGTCTTGATGATCTTTCGCCCGATGCCCTGCCCCTGGCATTCCGGCAGCACGAAAATGGTGAAGAGGCTGCTTTCGTCGGTCTTGCCCCAGTAGGAGCCGATGGCGCCGCAGCCCACGATCCGGCTGCTTTCCTCCGCCACGTAGAAGTGCTGCCAGCCAGCCCGGCCCAGAATATCCGCGGGCTGAAGATGGGCGATGTCGTTTTCCAGGTATTCCATGGAATAATCCCGGCTGTTGGCGGCGCGCAGGGTGTGGGCGATCAGGTCGGACACGGCCTGGGCGTCCTTTTCCTCAAATCTGCGGATGATCATGGGGCCTCCTAAAAATGGGGACAGCCAAAGAGATGGCTGTCCCCGTCGTTTTTTATCAGGCGATCAGATGGCGTTCTCGTCGCTCAGCAGGTCGCCCACCAGCTTTTCGCGGACGTCCGCCACGGTGGTCTCCCGCACCTTCTGGCGCAGGGGCAGCACGGCCCGGGGAGAGACGGACAATTCGTCGATGCCGATGGAGAGGAAGGTCTCGGTCAGCTCCAGGTCCGCACCCAGCTCGCCGCAGATGCCCACCCAAACGCCGTTCTTGTGGGCGTTGTCGCACACCATCTTGAGGGCGCGCAGCACGGCGGGATGATGGGGATTGTAGAAGCGGCCCAGGTCGGCGTTCTGGCGGTCACAGGCCAGGGTGTACTGGGTCAGATCGTTGGTGCCGCAGGAGAAGAAGTCCACTTCCTTGGCCAGACGGTCACTCATCAGCACGGCGGCGGGGGTCTCGATCATGATGCCGATAGAGACATCGCTGCTGAAGGGCTTGCCCTCGGCGTTGAGCTCGGCCTTGACCCGCTCGCACATCTTCTTGGCTTCCTTCACTTCCCACACGCTGGTGACCATGGGGAACATGATGCCCAGATGGCCGAAGGCGCTGGCGCGGTAGAGGGCGCGCAGCTGGGTGTGGAAGATCTCGGGGCGGTTGAGGCAGATGCGCAGGGCGCGGTTGCCCATGGCGGGGTTCTCCTCATGGGGCAGGTCGAAATAGCCGATCTGCTTGTCCGCGCCGATATCCAGGGTGCGGATGATGACTTCCTTGTCGCCCATGTCGCTGAGGACCTTCTTGTAGGCCTCAAACTGATAATCCTCGGTGGGATAATCGTCGCAGTTGAGATACAGGAACTCGGAGCGGAACAGCCCCACGCCGCCCGCGTCGTTGCTCAGCACCGCAGGCACGTCGTCCGGGCTGCCGATGTTGCAGTAGATGCGCACGCTCTGCCCGTCTTTGGTTACATTGGGCTGGCCCTTGAGCAGGTTCAGCATCTCCTGGGTCTTTTTCTGCTCCTCCAATTTCTTGAGCAGATAGCTCTTGGTGGCCTCGTCGGCGTCCACCACCACATTGCCGGTGGAGCCGTCGATGATGACCTCGCGGCCCTCGTATTCGGGCTTCAATTGATCGCCCACGCCGATGATGGCGGGGATGCCCATGGTGCGGGCCAGGATGGCGGTGTGGCTGCTGCCGCTGCCGCCCTCGGTGATGAAGCCCAGGATCTTGGATTTATCCAGCTGCACGGTTTCGCTGGGGGCCAGGTCGTCCGCGGCCAGGATGACGGGCACGGGGGAGTCGATGCCGCCCTGCACCACGCCGGTGAGGATGCCGATGATGCGTCCGGACACGTCCTTCACGTCCGCGGCGCGGGCCTGCATATAGGCGTCGTCCATGCTGGCGAACATCTCGGCAAACTGGGCGGCGGTATCGGTGACGGCGGCCTCGGCGTTCAGTTTGTTGTCGTTGATCAGGCCCTGGATGGCCTCTTCATAGTCCAGGTCCTCGGCCATCATCTGGTGGGTCTCAAACAGCATGGCGGCCTCGTCGCCCGCTTCCTCCCGGGCCTTTTCCGCCAGCTCGCTCAGCTGCTCAATGGCCTTCGCCTGGGCGGCCTTGAAGCGCTCCCACTCGGCTTCGGTGTTCTCCACCTCATAGCGGCGGATGGTGGATTTGGCGCGCTGATAATAATACAGGGGGCCGATGGCCACGCCGGTGGATACGCCCTTGCCCTGAATGGAAATCATGGTTATCTCCTCCTTATGAAAAGCGGGCGGCTGTCCCCAGGGGCAGCCGTCCGCCTGTTTGATTACAGATTGGCCTTGAAGAAGGCTTCGATTTCGGCGGCGGCGGTGTCTTCGTCCGCGCCCTCGACGGTGACCTTCACGGTGTCGCCCTGCTTGATGCCCATGCCCATCAGGGCCATAAGCTTGAGGGCGTTGACGGATTTTTCACCCTTGGCGACGGTGACGGTGGAGGCGTACTTTTTGATTTCCTTCACCAGGATGCCGGCGGGACGGGCATGGATGCCAACGGGATCGGTAATGGTATACTCAAAAGATTTCATGGGGTTCCTCCTTATTTATTGTACCGCATTCAGCGGAAATGAAACTTATTTTGCGCCGCACTCGACATTTTCCAGGTCGTCGCTGTTGGTGAGCAGCACGGCCACGGTGTCGCTGTAACCGGCGGCCTTGATCTTGGCGCGGTCAAACTCGATGAGCTTCTGGCCCGCCTTCACGGCGTCGCCTTCCTTGACCAGGCAGCGGAAGCCGTCGCCGTTCATGTTGACGGTGTCCACGCCCACGTGAATCAGCATTTCCATGCCGTTGCACTCCACGCCCACAGCATGCTGGCTTTCCGCCACGGAGGAGATGGTGCCGTCAAAGGGCGCAACCACCACGCTGCCGGTGGGCTCCACGCCCACGCCGTCGCCCAGCACGCCGCTGGCGAAGGTATCGTCGGGGATGCTCTCCCGGGGGATGACCTTGCCTTCCACGGGCTGCAGCACGGTGCCGTTGGCGCAGCGGATGACGGAGACGGTGGGCACCTTGATTTCAGGCGCGGCGGGAGCGGCGGGCGCGGGGGCAGCCGCCTTCTTGGCGGGCTCGTCCTCATACCACAGGATCCATACCAGGGCGAAGGCCACGCCCGCGGAGATCAGCAGCTCCACCAGGTACAGGGGCACATTGTTGACGGCGGGGATGGCGGGGATGCCGGTGACGCCGTACACGGGAGCGCCCAGCTTGAACAGCGCGCCGAACAGGGAGCCGACGGCGCCGCCCACCATGCCGAACAGGAAGGGCTTCATGAAGCGGAAGTTGATACCGAAGATGGCGGGCTCGGTGATGCCCAGGGAGGCGGACAGGGAGGAGGGCAGGGCCACGGACTTGGTCTTCTGGTTATGCACCTTGAGGGCCACGGCCAGGCAGGCGCCGAACTGGGCAAAGTTGGCGGCAGAGGCGATGGGCATCCAGGTGTTGAGGCCCGTCTGGGCGATCATGCCGGCCTCGATGACGTTGTACATGTGGTGCAGGCCCATCACCACGGTCCAGGGATACAGCGCGCCCATGGCCACGGCGCCGGGGATGGAGCTGGCCAGCCACTTGGTGCCGGTCAGCACGTAGTTCTCCAGGATGGAGAAGATGGGGCCGATGACGGTGAAGGTGATGAAGGAGGTGACCAGCACCGTGACCAGAGGCGTCACGAACAGGTCGATCATCTCGGGCACCTTCTTGTGCAGCCACTTTTCCACCGTGCTCATGAGCAGCACGGCCAGGATCACGGGAATGACGTGGCCTTGGTAGCCCACTTGCTGCACGTTAAAGAAGAACAAATGCCAGGTTGGGATCTCGCCCGCGGCGTAGTTGCCCACGGTCCAGGCGTTGATCAGAGCGGGGTGCACCATCATCAGACCGATAACGGCGCCCAGAAAGATGTTGCCGCCGAACACACGGGCGGAGGAGATGGCCACCAGCACGGGCAGCAGAGCGAAGGCCGTATTGGCCACCAGGTCCAGGAAGGCAAACCAGTCGCTCTGGCCAAAGGCGGGCCAGAACTTGGGGATGGCTTCCACCAGACCCATCATGAGGCCGCTGGCCACGATGGCGGGCAGGATGGGCACGAACACGTCGCCGGGGGTCTTGAGAATCTTCTTCCACCAGGGCATACGGGAGGCGGCAGCGGCCTTCACATCCGCCTTGGAGGCGGCGGAAGCGCCGGTGACGGCCAGGAATTCATCGTACACCTTGTTGACGGTGCCGGTGCCGATGATGAGCTGAAGCTGGCCGTTGGACTCGAACATGCCCTTCACGCCGTCGATGTTCTCCAGCACCTCTTTGTTGACCTTGCTGTTGTCCGCGATGACCAGGCGAAGCCGGGTCGCGCAATGCGCCGCGCTGATGACGTTGGAGCCGCCGCCAATATTCGCGGCGATCTCCTCAGCGCATTTTCTGTAATCAAGCGCCATTCGGGATCTCCTCCTCGGTGATTATTTGGTTTTTATGGCAAATCTGGGTCTTATCGCGCCATATCGATACTATTATACATGATTTTGTGTCAAAGGTAAACAGAAATTTTTATACCAGCCCCAGCTTCTCAAAGGCCCAGGCCAGGCCGTTCGCGTCCACGGCGGGGCACACCATGCTGCTCTTTTCCTTGAGCTTGGGGCTGCCGTTGTCCATGCATACGCTGACGCCCACGGTCTCGATCATTTCCAGGTCGTTCATGCTGTCGCCAAAGCCGATGGTGTCGGCGATGTCGAAGCCCAGGGTTTCCGCCATGACGCGCACGCCCCGGCCTTTGTCAAACTGGCGGTTGATCATTTCGCCGTTCAGCACGCCGTGGTTCATGCCGTCCTGCACCAGGAAGTTGAAGTCCTTTTCCAGCGCTTCCCTCGCCGGGAGCAGCTGCTCCGGGCGGGTGAACATGAGCACCAGCTTGTACACCGGGTCGCCGTTGTATTCGCTGAGGGGCCGGATGTTCAGTTCCTTCTCCAGCGCCACCCGCCAGCGCTCCAGTTCGCTGTTGCCCGGGCCCATGGAGGACAGAAAGTCGCCCAGGTTCTCGTCGCAGTAGGAGCCGTCCCGGGTCTCCACCGTGCGGAAGACGCCCTCCTTGCCCAGCAGGTCCATGGCGGTTTGGTATTGCTCCGGGGTCATGGGGCAATCGTAGAGGATTTTGTCGTTGGTGAAAACGAAACCGCCCGCGCTGGCCACCGCGCCGTCAAAGCCCAGGGCCAGCACAGGGGCCAGCATGCCCCGGTTGCGCCCCGTGCACAGGAATACCTTGTGGCCCAGCGCCTGGGCCTTGCGGATGGCCTCCATGGCGCTTTTCGGGGGCGTGTTCTGGCCGGGAGGGGTGAGGGTGCCGTCGATATCCAGGAAAATCAGCTTTTGTTTCATATCGTTACCTCACACATACTGCCGATGCAGCCACATGAACCCGCCGGGGGCCAGATGCACCATCATGGGGGAGCATTCGCGGCCCGTCCACAGGTCGGTGTAATCGGCCCGGTCGTCCAGCCACACAGACTGCTCTTCGTCGGAGAAGTTGAACAGGGCCAGCAGCTTTTCGCCCTGGCAGTAGCGGCCAATGCCCAGCACGTGGTCGCTGTGGGTGTCCAGCAGCCAGGTGTCGGCGCTGTCGTCGAACACGCGGTACTGGGAGCGCAGCTGCTCCTGGCGGCGGATGGCGTCAAAGATGTCGTTTTCCACCGTGTTGTCCTGGTGGCGGCGCTCGGCCTTCTGCCAATCCAGATTGCCCCGGTGCAGGTAGCGGCTGTCCTCGGCCTTCAGGGGATCGTCATGATAGCTGTAATCATTCTCTTGGGCGATCTCGTCGCCGCTGTACAAGACGGGGATGCCGCTCAAAGTGAACATGAAAGCGTGGAGCATGATATCCCAATTGATGGCCGTGGCCAGGTCCGCTTCGCCCTGGCAGCCCGCCTCGATGCCGCACAGCGATGCCGTGGTGCCGCACAGGCGGGCGTCGCCCAGGCGGGGATCGTCGTTGTAGAGCTCGCCCCGGGCCGGACTGCCGGGCCACTTGCCGGTGAGGAAATCGTTCAGGAACTTCTTGTGGGGAATCTCGCTTTGGCCAAACTGGCTGAGGAAGCCGTAATCCAGGCCCCAGCCGATGTCGTCGTGACAGCGCAGGTAATTGAGGAAGGCGTATTCCTTGGGCAGGGCGAAGACCTGCTCCAGCTGATGGCGCAGCAGGCGCACGTCCTTGGTGGCCACGGTGTGCCAGATGGAGGCCATGGTGGTCACGTTGTACAGCAGATGGCATTCGGGCTTTTCCACGGTGCCGAAATAGGGCACCACCTTGCTGGGCTCCATGACCACCTCGCCCAGCAGCAGGGTGCCGGGGCACACGATCTCGCACACCATGCGCATCAGGCGCACCAGGGTGTGCACCTGGGGCAGATTGCGGCAGGGCGTGCCCAGGGCCTTCCAGATGTAGGGCACGGCGTCCAGGCGCACGATGTCCACGCCGTGGTTGCACAGGTACAGCATGTTCTCCGTCATATCGTTGAACACGGTGGGGTTGGCGTAATTCAGATCCCATTGGTAGGGATAGAAGGTGGTCATGACCACCTTGCCCGCCTCGGGACACCAGGTGAAGTTGCCGGGGGCCGTAGTGGGAAACACCTGGGGCACGGTCTGCTCGTAGGCGTTGGGGATCTCCCAGTTATCGTAGAAGAAATAGCGGCTCTGGTATTCCCTTTCGCCTGCCCGGGCCCGGCGGGCCCACTCATGATCCTCGCTGGTGTGGTTCATGACAAAGTCCAGGCACACGGCAATGCCCCGCTCGTGGCAGTCGCTGGCCAGGGCGTACAGATCCTCCATGGTGCCCAGCTCAGGCTGGACCTTGCGGAAATCGCTCACCGCGTAGCCGCCGTCGCTGCGGCCCTTGGGGCTTTCCAGCAGGGGCATGAGGTGCAGATAGTTGACGCCGCAATCGGTGATGTAATCCAGCTTGCTTCTTACGCCCTGCAGATTGCCCGCAAAGGCGTTGACATACATCAGCATGCCCACCAGGTCATGGCCCTTGTACCAGTCGGGATACTCCTCCCGGGCGCGGTCAATCTTTTTCAGCGCCTCGGGCCGCTGCTGCCAGCAGCGATAGATCATCTCGGTAAAGTACCGGTAGGCCTGCATATCGCCGTGATAGAGCTCGCAATAGAGCCATTTGAGCTCGTCCGCGTGACGCTCAAAGCGGGTGGCGAACTCGGTTTCCCAGGAATAATTGCTCATTGGGCTTCCTCCTTCAGCACTTCGTCCAGGGTGGGCATGGCGGGGATGGCCCCGGGCCGGCTGGTGGTGAGGCTGGCCGCCCGGTTGGCGAAGCGCACGTATTCGTTCAGTTCGTCGGCGGTAAGACCGTCAATGCCGCCGCGGCGGGCGATGCGGCTCAGGAAGGCGCCAAAGAAGGTGTCCCCCGCGCCGTTGGTATCCGCCACCTTGACCTTGAAGCCGGGCACCGTGCCCTCCAGATCGCCGTAACGCCACAGGGCGCCCTCCGCGCCCAGGGTGACCACGGCCAGGCGCACGCCCAGATCCAGCAGGGCCTGAGCGGCCTCATGGGGGTCCTCCCTGCCCGTCAGCAGGGCGGTTTCCTGGTCGCTGATCTTGACGATATCGCACAGGGGCAGCACGGCGCGCATTTGCAGGATGGCAGCGTCCTCGCCCTGCCACAGGGAGGCGCGGTAATTGGGGTCGTAGGTGATCAGGGTGCCGTCCTGCCGGGCGTGCTGCACGGTTTTTACCACGGCGTCCCGGCACACGGGATCGGTGAGGCTGACGCTGCCAAAGTGCAATATGCCCGCGCCCTTTACGTCTTTCAGGGCCTGCTGCGCGTTTATGCGGGTGTCCGCGCCGGGCTTGCGGCAGAAGGAAAAGCTGCGCTCGCCCTTTTCATCCACCGTCACCACGGCCAGGGTGGTGCTGGTCTCGTCCGTCA
Source organism: uncultured Eubacteriales bacterium (assembly GCA_902781945.1). Lineage (GTDB taxonomy): Bacteria > Bacillota > Clostridia > Christensenellales > Aristaeellaceae > SFMI01. Next base: position 42,478 of record CACZLE010000028.1, read on the forward strand.
CCTGCAGGCCGCTGATGTCCACGCCATGCTTTTTCAGCGTATCCCGCAGGATGTTGCCGAAGGTGTCCCGGCCCACGCAGCCGATAAAGGCGGTCTCCACGCCCAATTTGGCCGCCGCCACCGCCACGTTGGCCGGAGCGCCGCCCGGATTGGCCGCAAAATGATATACGCCGTTGGTATCCAGCCCGCTCTGGGTCATATCGATCAATATTTCGCCGATGGTTGTGATTTTCATGTCGTACCTCGTTATGTTTTTATTCCGAGAATCTTGATAAATTATATCATTGATCCGGTGGAAAAGCAACCATAAAAGCCCGCCCTTGCTTCCCTTCGGGAAACATGGTATAATATTTCGCTGTGATACATTCCGGAGGTTAGCAATCATGGAATATGACGTGATCATCATCGGCGCGGGCCCGGGGGGCATCTATACGGCCTACGAGCTGCGCAAGCTGAGTCAGAATATCAAAATCGCCGTGTTTGAGGCGGGACATCCCCTGGAAAAGCGCCATTGCCCCATCGACGGAGACAAGGTGAAAAGCTGCATCGGCTGCAAGAGCTGCTCCATCATGAGCGGCTTTGGCGGGGCGGGGGCGTTTTCCGACGGCAAATACAACATCACCAACAGCTTTGGCGGCACGCTGTACGAATACATCGGCAAAAAACAGGCCCTGGACCTGATGCGCTATGTGGACGAGATCAACCTGAGCCACGGCGGCGAGGGCACCAAGCTGTACAGCACCGCGGGCACGAGGTTCAAGAAGCTGTGCATCCAGAACAAATTGAACCTGCTGGACGCCTCGGTGCGCCATTTGGGCACGGATATCAACTATGTGGTGCTGCAAAATTTGTATAACGAGCTGAAGGACCAGGTGGACTTTTTCTTCGACACGCCGGTGAAGGATATCCGCGTGCTGGAGGAGGGCTTCGCTGTGGGCGAGCACACCTGCAAAAAGTGCGTGGTCAGCGTGGGCCGCAGCGGCAGCAAGTGGATCGAGCAGGTATGCCACGAGCTGAACATCGGCACCAAATCCAACCGCGTGGATATCGGCGTGCGGGTGGAGCTGCCCGCGGTGGTGTTCAGCCATCTGACGGACGAGCTGTACGAAAGCAAGATCGTGTACCGCACGGAAAAGTTTGAGGACAACGTGCGCACCTTCTGCATGAACCCCAACGGCGCGGTGGTGAACGAGAACACCAACGGCATCGTCACCGTGAACGGCCACAGCTATGAGGACAAGAGCAAGCACACGGAGAACACCAACTTTGCCCTGCTGGTGAGCAAGCATTTCTCCGAGCCCTTCAAGGACAGCAACGGCTATGGCGAGAGCATCGCGCGGCTCAGCAACATGCTGGGCGGCGGCGTCATCGTGCAGCGGTTCGGCGATCTGATCCGCGGCCGCCGCAGCACCGTGAAGCGGGTGGAGGAGGGCCTGGTGACGCCCACCCTGGCGGCCACTCCGGGGGATCTGAGCCTGGTGCTGCCCAAGCGCATCCTGGACGGCATCATCGAGATGATCTACGCCCTGGACCGCATCGCCCCCGGCACCGCCAACGACGATACCCTGCTCTACGGCGTGGAGGTCAAATTCTATAATATGGAAGTGGACGTGGACGAGCATCTGGAGACCCGCGTGCCCGGCCTGTACGTCATCGGCGACGGCAGCGGCATCACCCACAGCCTGTCCCACGCCTCCGCCAGCGGCGTGTATGTGGCGCGGGATTTGCTGCGGCGGGAGCGCTGACGGCGATTGTATTCCATTTGTTTTTATGCGTTTTTCCCCCTTGACATCCTGCCTTTCGACGCGTTATAATCACCCCATTCCAAAGGCGATGACCGGGAAACGTGCCGTGGAAAGGACGCCTCTCAGAGAGCTCCGGGGGCTGGGATCGGAGCAGGCGGACGCGCGGGAATTCCTCCCGGGAGCTGCGCTTGAAGGGCGAAAAAACGCCTGGTAGAGTATGCCGGATTCCCACCGTTACAGGGGAAGGGCAATGCTGGTTGCCCGGCGAGGCTTCGCTTTGGCGAGGCAAAATATGAGGTGGTACCGCGGAATGCTTTCCGCCCTCTGCATTGGCAGGGGGCGTTTTTCTTTGGAGAGGCAGCCAAAGACCGATTCCTATCCGAGTGCACCGGATACGAATAGATATGATGTATGGAGGGTTTTTTATGAAGAAGATCGTTTCTTTGCTGCTTTGCCTGATGCTCAGTCTTTGCTCTCTTTCCGCCTTTGCCGAGGACAAGCCCGTCATCGGCATCATCCAGCTGATGGAGCATGTAGCCCTCAGCGCCGCCCGGGAGGGCTTCATCGCGGCCCTGAAGGACAACGGCTATGAGGACGGCGTGAATATCGTGATCGATTATCAGAACGGCCAGGGCGAAGCCTCCAATCTGTCCACCATCGCCGAGCGCTTCGTGGGCGAGAAGGCCGACCTGGTGCTGGCCATCGCTACCCCCGCTGCCCTGCAGATGGCCAGCAAGACCGAGACCATCCCCATCCTGGGCACCGCCATCACAGATTACGTGGAAGCCCGCCTGGCGGACAGCAACGAGGCCCCCGGCTACAACGTCAGCGGCACTTCCGACATGAATCCCATCGCGGATCAGATCGCCCTGCTGAAAGAATTGGTCCCCGAAGCCCAGACCGTGGGCGTGCTGTACACCTCCTCCGAGCCCAACAGCGTATTGCAGGCCCGGATCGCCCGGGAGGCCATCGAAGCCCTGGGTATGACCTACACCGAGGTCACCGTCACCGGCACCAACGACGTGCAGCAGGCCACCCAGCGCATCGTGGGCCAGTGCGACGCCATCTACATCCCCACGGACAACACCTTCGCCTCCTCCATGGCCATCGTGTACGGCGTCACCGCCGAGAGCAAGACTCCCGTGATCTGCGGCGAGGAAGGCATGGCCAGCTCCGGCGGCCTGGCCACCCTGGGCATCAGCTATTATGACCTGGGCTACCAGACCGGCATCATGGCCATCGACGTGCTGAACGGCGCGGACGTGGCCGCCATGCCCATCCAGTTCGCCACCGGCTTTGAATACTACGTGAACAAGACCGTGGCCGACGAGATCGGCCTTGAGATCCCCGAAAAGTATCTGCCCTACGCCGCCGAAATGGCGCAGTAAAGCAGAAAAACCCGGCTCCGGGGCGACCCGGGGCCGGGCATCACGCATGAAATGAGGGCTTTTCTATGACGCAAATCCTGCTGGGCGCGGTATCCCTGGGGCTGCTGTGGTCCATCATGACCATCGGCGTGTATATCACCTACCGCATATTGGATATCGCGGATCTGTCGGTGGAGGGCACGCTGCCCCTGGGGGCCGCGGTGGCCTGCGCCATGATCACCCGGGGCGGGGACCCCTATCTGGCCTCGCTGTGCGCCCTGCTGGCGGGCTGCGCCGCGGGACTGTGCACGGGCATCCTGCATACCAAGCTCAAGATCCCGGCGCTGCTGTCCGGCATTTTGACCATGATCGCCCTCTATTCCATCAACCTGCGCATCATGGGCGCGCCCAATGTCTCCATCCTGCGGATGAACACGGTGTTCAGGCCCCTGGTCAAGGCAGGCCTGACCGGCAGCGTGGCCATCATCATCGTGGGCGGACTGTGCGCCCTGGCGCTGATTTCCATCCTGTATTGGTTCTTTGGCACCGAGCTGGGCAGCGCCGTGCGGGCCACGGGCAACAATCCCCGCATGGTGCGGGCCCAGGGCATCAACACGGACAGCATGAAGATCCTGGGCCTGGTGCTGAGCAACGGCCTGGTGGCCCTCAGCGGAGCCTTCATCGCCCAGAGCCAGAATTTTGCCGACGTGCAGATGGGCGCGGGCAGCATCGTCATCGGCCTGGCCTCCCTGATCATCGGCGAGGTGCTCTTTGGCGGGCGCGGCTTCTATCGCCGACTGGTGGCGGTGATATTGGGCGCGGTGGTTTACCGGCTGATCATCGCCCTGGTGCTGGAATTGGGCATGAACCCCAACGATCTGAAGCTCTTCACCGCCATCACCGTGGCCCTGGCCCTGTGGCTGCCCCAGGGAAAACAGCTGCTGCGCACGGTGCGCAAATCCACGGGGAAGGAGGCCGCCTGATATGCTGCAAGTGGAAAAGCTGATCAAGATTTTTAATCCCGGCACCGTCAACGAGAAAAAGGCGCTGGACGGCGTGAGCCTGCATCTTGCTCCGGGGGACTTTGTCACCGTGATCGGCGGCAACGGGGCGGGCAAATCCACCCTGCTCAACAGCGTGGCCGGGGTCTTTGCCGTGGATGGGGGCCGCATCCTGCTGGAGGGCAAGGACGTGACCCGGCTTTCCGAGCACAAGCGGGCAAGCGACCTGGGCAGGGTGTTTCAGGACCCCATGATGGGCACGGCTTCGGACATGAATATCGAAGAAAACCTGGCCCTGGCCTGCCGCCGGGGGCAGCGGCGTGGGCTGCGCTGGGGCGTGACCGCCGCCGAGCGCGCCCGGTATAAGGAGCTGCTGCGGGAACTGGACCTGGGGCTGGAGGATCGGCTCACCGACAAAGTGGGGCTGCTGTCCGGCGGTCAGCGCCAGGCCCTGACCCTGCTGATGGCCACCCTCAAGGCCCCCAAGCTCCTGCTGCTGGACGAGCACACCGCCGCCCTGGACCCCAAGACTGCTGCCAAGGTGCTTTCGCTCACCGAAAAGCTGGTATCGGAGCATCACCTGACCACCCTGATGGTGACCCACAACATGAGCGACGCCATCCGCCTGGGCAACCGGCTGATCATGATGCACGAGGGCAGGATCGCCGTGGAGATCAGCGGGGCGGAGAAGCAGGGCCTGCATAAGCGGGATTTGATCGCGCTGTTTGAGCAGTCCGCCGGGGGGCTGGAAAGCGACAGGATGCTGCTGTCGTAAAAGTCAAGCAAGACCGCCTGGGTCCATACGACCCGGGCGGCTGTTTTTAGGAAAGCTGTGCTTGACATTTGATAACTTTTAAGTTATTATGAGGGTGAGGGAGGGAACGTCATTGTATCACATCTTTTTTTATAAGGACAGAAATGGCAAGGAACCTGTAAAGGAATACTTGCAGGAGCTGGCCGGGAAAAATACAAAAGACGCCCGCATTAAGCTGCGGAAAATTCAGGACTATATTAATATTTTGGCTCAGTTCGGCACGCGGGCGGGCGAGCCGTACACAAAAAAGATTGACGATAAATTCGATATTTGGGAGCTGCGTCCCACAAGCGACCGCATATTGTTTGCAGCTTGGATCAATGATAGTTTCGTGCTGCTGCATTCCTTCCCGAAAAAGACGCAAAAAACACCGGAAAGGGAAAAAGAGCAGGCGCGGCGGGCACTGAAGGACCTGCGGGAAAGGGGAATAGACAATGAATAAGAGCGCAATCGGAAGCACCTGGGAAGATGTTCAAAAGGAACTGTTTACGCCGGAGGAGATTGCGGAAAGCAATCTGCGCGTGCAGCTCATGGGTGAGATCATCAAAGCCCGACAGGATCAGGGCCTTTCCCAAAAACAGCTTGAGGAAATCAGCGGCGTGGCGCAGCCTGTAATTGCCCGCATGGAACGGGGGCAGACCAATCCGCAGCTTGACACCATATTGAAAGTGCTGGCATCCCTGGGAAAAACGCTGGCAGTAGTGCCCATGAGCCCCAAAAGCTGATGACTTCATCAAAAAGCCCGAAGCGTAATGCTCCGGGATTTTTGATGAGGATTTTTGTTATTTCACTTCCGCCAGCAGCCGATCCACATAGTCGGTCTTTTCCCAGCTGAAGCCCTCGCGGCCAAAGTGGCCGTAGGCGGCGGTGGCGCGGTAGATGGGCTTGCGCAGGTCCAGGCGGTCAATGATGGCGGCGGGGCGCATATCGAAGACCTTGCTGACGATGGCGGCCAGCTGATCGTCGGGCAGCTTGCCGGTGCCGAAGGTATCCACGGTGAGGCTGACGGGCTGGGCCACGCCGATGGCGTAGGCCACGGCCACCTGGGCCTTGTCGCACAGGCCGGCGGCCACCAGGTTTTTGGCCACGTGACGGGTGGCATAGGCCGCGCTGCGGTCCACCTTGCTGGGGTCCTTGCCGCTGAAAGCGCCGCCGCCGTGGGGAGCCATGCCGCCGTAGGTGTCCACGATGATCTTGCGCCCGGTCAGGCCGCTGTCGCCCGCGGGGCCGCCGATGACGAAGCGCCCGGTGGGGTTGATGTAGTACTTGGTGCCCTCGTGCAGCAGCTCGGCGGGGATCTCGGCCTTGATCACATCCTCGATCATGGCGCGGCGGATCTCCTCCTGGGTCACGCTGTCGTCGTGCTGGGTGCTGATGACCACGGCGTCCACAGCCACGGGTTTGCCGTCTTCGTAGGCCACGGTGACCTGGGCTTTGCCGTCGGGACGCATCCAGGGGAAGGTGCCGTCCTTGCGCACGGCGGCCATGCGCCGGGTCAGGCGATGGGCCAGGGCGATGGGCATGGGCATCATCTCAGGGGTTTCGTTGCATGCGTAGCCGAACATCATGCCCTGGTCGCCCGCGCCCTGCTCATGGTCCTCATGGGTATCCACGCCCTGGGCGATGTCGGGGGACTGGTCGTGCACGGCAGTAAGCACGGCACAGCTGGCGCCGTCAAAGCCCTTCTTGGCCCGGTCATAGCCGATATCGATGACCACCTGACGGGCGATATCCGCGATGGGCGCGTAGCCCTGGGTGGTGATCTCGCCCATCACCAGGATGAGGCCCGTGGTGGTGCAGGTTTCGCAGGCCACCCGGGAATAGAGGTCCTGGCGCAGCAGCTCGTCCAGCACCGCGTCGCTGATCTGGTCGCAGATCTTATCGGGATGTCCCTCGGTGACGGATTCGGAAGTGAACAGTTTTCGCATAGGTATTTCCTCTCTTTCTCGCGCAAAAGAAAAGCGCCTGTCCGCAGACAAGCGCCGAAAATCGATCTTTTACGCCTTATCTGCCGGTACTGAGTACCGCCGGATTTAGCACCGCACGGTTTCCCGCCGGTTGCCGGGCATCATCGGGCCGTTCCCTCCGCCGCTCTTGATAAGGTATTCAGTTGACGGGGTGCATTATAGCATGAAAAAGGCAGGGCGTCAAGGGGCGGAATGAACAGAAATGCGGAAATGCGCAAACAGAAATTTGACGAGGGAAGGGAACGACGGGGGCCTTCTCTTTCAGAGCCTGAAAGAGAAGCAGAAAGGGCAGTCTTTAAATCTGGTGGCTTAGTTAATGTTTGTTTTCTTTT
>CACZLE010000029.1 GCA_902781945.1 uncultured Eubacteriales bacterium
ACAAAACGATAATCATTATAACGCAGCCCTTTTCGGTTCCTTTTCGGGCGTCGAAAAGGAACGCCCCCGTTCGTTCTCCCCGTCAAATTTCTGTTTGTCAATTTCTTACAATAGCTCACTCAAACTGCGCCGCGTACAACTGATAATAGAACCCCTTTTCCGCCATCAGCGAAGCATGCGTCCCCTGCTCCACCACGTCGCCGTGATTGAGCACCAGGATGTGATCGGCATTTTGGATGGTGCTTAGCCGGTGGGCGATCACAAAGCAGGTCTTGCCCCGCATCAGTTCCCGCATGGCCCGCTGGATCTCCCGCTCGGTGGATGTATCCACGTTGCTGGTGGCCTCGTCCAATATCAGCATGCGCGCGTCGTACAGCATGGCCCGGGCGATGGTCAGCAGCTGCTTCTGTCCCTTTGATATGTTGCCGCCGTCTTCGCTGATCACGGTCTGATAGCCCTGGGGCAGCCGCATGATGAAGGGATGGATGTGCGCCGCCTTGGCCGCCGCCACCACCTCGTCCATGGTGGCGTTCTCCTTGCCGTAGGCGATGTTGTCAAAGATCGTCCCGTTGAATACCCAGGTATCCTGCAATACCATGGCGTAAGCCCCGCGCACGCTCTTGCGGGTGGCGTCCCGGATGTCGCGCCCGTCCAGCCGAATGCACCCGCCGTCCACGTCAAAGAACCGCATCAGCAGGTTGATGATGGTGGTTTTTCCCGCGCCCGTTGGGCCCACAATGGCGATCAGCTTGCCCGGCTCCGCCCGCATGCTCAGATCGTGAATGATGGTCCTGCCCTTGTCGTAGCCAAAGGACACGTGCTCCAATTCCACTTCGCCCCGCACGTTTTCCAGCGCCGCCGCGCCCTCCCGGTCCGTCAGCTCCTCTTCCTCGTCCAGCAGGCCAAACACGCGCTCCGCCGCGGCCAATGCGGAAAACAATTCGTTGATGATCTCGGCGATGGCGTTGATGGGCCCGGCAAACTTGCGGGAATAGAGGACGAAGGAAGAGATATTCCCCAGCCCGATGCTGCCGCGCATGTACAGCATGGCGCCCAGCAGCACGATCAGGCTCAGGCTCAGATTATTGATGGAGCCCATGGTGGGGCCGATGGACACGCCGTAGCGTTCCGCGTCGTAATAGGCCTCCGCCGTATTCCCGTTGATGCCGTCAAACTTCTTTTCCACATTGTCCTCATAGGCGTAGGCCAATATAGTCTTCTGTCCCGACAGCATCTCCTCCACAAAGCCGTTCATCTGCCCGTAGCTTTTGGACCGCCTGGCATATCGCGGCTGCGTCCGCTTGCGCATCCAGGCGGTGTAGGTGATGGCTACCGGGACCGTCACCAGCGCCACAGCGGAGAGCCGCAGCGAAATGGAGAACATCATAGCCAGCGATCCCACCACCGTCACCACGCTGGTCAGGATGCTTACCACGTCCGTGGCCAGGCAGGTGCTGATCACGTCGATATCATAGGAAACGCGGCTGATGATGTCGCCCGCCTGATGCTGGTCAAAATACCCCACCGGCAGCCGCATCAATTTGTCAAACACGCTCTGCCGCATCTGCCGGGCCACCTGCTTGCTGGTGCGCACCATGATCACGTTGATGCCGATGGTCAGCAGCGAGGACGCCGCGTAGCAGATCAGCATCCGCAGGGCGAAATAGCTCACCCGGTCAAAGTTCACCTTGCCCTTGCCCGCCGCCGCCTCGTTGATGGCCGAGCCCGCCAGGTTGGGTCCCCACAGGGACAGCAGGTTGCTGATCAGGCTCAGGGCGCACACCGCCAATATCACATAGCGATAAGGCCCCAGGAAGGACAGCAGCCTGCGCAGGGTCCCCTTGGTATCCTTGGGCTTGCGCATCACGGTATCTCTTCTTGCCATGTTACGCCACCTCCCCCATCTGCGTCCGGGCGATCTCCTGATAGGCGGGGCAGGAGGCCATCAGCTCCTCATGGGTGCCATGGCCGATCACCCGGCCTTCGTCCAGCACGATGATCTGATCCAGCGCCATAATAGAGCTCACCCGCTGGGCGATCACCACCGTGGTAGCCTGCCCGTGATGCTCCCGGATGGCCCGGCGCAACTCCGCGTCGGTGCGATAGTCCAGGGCCGAGCTGCTGTCGTCCAGGATCAATATTTCGGGCTTCGCCGCCAGCGCCCGGGCGATCAGCAGCCGCTGCTTCTGACCGCCGGAGAAGTTGGCCCCGTGGATCACCGCCGCGTGCTCGTAGGCATCCTCATATTCCTCCACAAACCCGCTGGCCATGGCGTCCGCCGCGGCCTGCCGCAGCATGCCCTCGTCCACGTCCCGGCCAAAGGTCACGTTTTCCCGGATGGTATCGGCAAAGATCACGTCGTTCTGGAACACCACCCCGAATTTCCGGTGCAGCGCGTCCTTATCATAGACCCGCACGTCCTTCCCATCCACAAACACATGTCCCTCCTGGGGATCATAAAAGCGCATCAGCAGGTTCACGATGCTGGTCTTGCCGCTGCCCGTGGCCCCGATGATGCCCAGCGACCCGCCCTTGGGCACGCAAAAGCTGATGTTTTCCAGGCATTTCTGCCGTCCGCTGCCCGCAAACTGCCGCTCGTCCGCCTTTTCGTCCGCGCCCTCGTCCGCCAGATAGTTGAAGCTCACATGATCAAAGACCAGCTCGCCCATTTCCGGAGCCTGCGCTCCCGCGCTTTCGGGAATGGGCAGCAGGTCCTCTTTCGTTTCTACCACCTCCGCGATGCGGTTGGCGGAGGCGTTGGCCTTGGACATCATCATGAATACGCGGTTCAATCCCATGACGCCCATCAGGATCATATTGAAATAGGTCAAAAACGCCAGGATCACGCCGGGCTGGGTAGCGCCGCTGTTCACCCGCCTGGCCCCGATGAACACCACCAGCGTCAGCCCCACGTTCAAAAACAGCGTCACCAGCGGCCCGGGCAGGGCCATGATGATGCCCGCCTTCATGTCCTTTTTGGCCGTATCCGCGTTGGCCGCGGCATAGCGCCGCATCTCATACCCTTCCTTGCTCAGGGCCTTCACCACGCGGATGCCCGTGATGTTCTCCCGCATCACCCGCACGATCACGTCCATGCTCCGCTGCACCTGGTCGTAAAGCGGAATACCCCGCATGGATACGAACACCACCACCGCGATGACGATGGGGGCCATGACGCACAATATCATGGCCAGCCCCGTGTCCATGGTCAATGTGATGGCGATGCCGCCAAACAGCATAATGGGGGCGCGGATGCCCATGGTCTGGATCATGCGCACAAAGTTCTGCACGTTGTAGGTATCGCTGGTCATGCGGGAGATCAGCGAGGGCAGTCCCACCTTGTCCATCTGCCTGCCGGACAGGTTCAGCCCCACGTGGAACAGGTCCCGCCGGATGGCATAGGTGGTATCCCGGCTCACCCGCACGCTGAGCCGGTTGGCCGTCACGTTCAGCGTGCGCCCCGCCACCGTCAGCGCCATCATGATCCCGCCCCACAGCAGCACGGGCCAGAAGTCCGCCGCCGCGGGCACCACGTTGTCCAAAATATGCTCCATCACATAGGGGATCAGCAGCTCCAGGGCCGTGCCCGCCAGTTTGATCGCCATGACCCCCAGGATGAACAGCTTGTATTTTCCCGCATATTTCCAGACAAATCTCATGTTTACGCTCTCTTTCGGCAAATATACAAAAGGTGATTTGCGCTGCCCAGCAGCTCCCGCTTTTCCGCAAAGGCCAGGTGCCATGCCGCGATGGCCTTGAATTCCTCATCTGAAACGGAAAAATCCCTGCGCTTCTCAATAGCCTCCAGCATGCCGTCCGTCGCCGCCGTGGTGATCCACTCCACCGGCTTATCCGCAAACAGCCCCTCGAACTCCGTCACGTCGTATCCCGTAAAAAGCTGCTCCTTAAAATGCTTCACCCGGTAATCAGGCGTAAAGTTCTCCTCCTGGCCCATCGCCCAGTTCCCCTGAAAATAGTTGGCGTACATGATGCCAAATACGGAAAGAAAAGCGAACAGCAGCACGCCGCCGGGCTTCGTCACCCGGATCGCCTCATTGATGGCCTGGTTCACCTCGTCCGCGTCATACAGATGATACATGGGCCCCAAATGCAGCGTCACGTCAAATTGGCCGTCGGCAAACCGACTCAAATCCGTCGCGTCTCCCTGACAGGCCCGGATATTTGTCAGCCCCTTGCTGTTTTCTTCCAGCACCCGCAGGTTGCTTTCCACCAGCTCCACCGCATTTACATCCATGCCTTCCTTCGCCAGCGCGATGGAATACCGGCCCGTCCCCGCGCCGACCTCCAATATCTTCGATCCCGGCGCCGCATAGCGGTGGATATAAGCCATGGTCGTGCAGTATTCCAGCTGGCCGTGCCGGCTTCTGCGCAGCCGTCCGCCTTCATCTGCCTGGTCATAAAAACCGCTTATCATTTCAATCCGTGTGCTCATATTTCTTCCAGCCGTCAGAACGTCAATTCGCTCTCCGGCACGCCGTCCTTTCTCCAGCCTTCGATCACCTTTTCCAGCAGCGCTTCCAGCTGCGCCTGCTCCGCCCCGGTCAGCCCATCATAACGCACGGTCACGTCCTTCCGGCCTGCCGCAGCCTCCGCGGCCCGCTGCCCCGCCGGGGTCAGGGTCAGCACCACCCGCCGCCGGTCTTTTTCATCCCGGCTCCGGGTCACAAAGCCCTTCAATTCCAGCTTTCCCGTCAGTTCGCTCACCGACCCCGGCTGGATCTGCAATTTTTCCTGGATCTCCCGCTGGGTCATGCCGCCCTGGGCCAGCAGCCCCAGCACCCGCGCCTGGGTCCTGCCCGCGCAGGAGGAATGGTACAGCCGCCGTCCGCACACCCGCAAAAGCCGCGTCAGCCGTTCCGTCTCTTTTTCGCTCATCCTTTTCCTCTTTCCGCCGCCTGCGTCCCGCGGCCTCCCTATGGTACCCCCATCCCGCAAAAATGTCAAGGTGCCTAAACAATTTAAAAACACCAGCCGCCCGCATGTACAAAACCCGCCGCATTTTTTCCGCTCCTCCCATTGACAATCCCCTTCCCCTATGGTAAGATACCCACCGACAACCGAAATGCGTGTCCTTTAACCAGGTCCAGCGAGGCCGGGAAGGCTGCGAAGGTATGTGCTTTGTATGCGTGTACCGCCTTGCCCTGCCATGGGTAAGGCGTTTTTTGATGCGAAAGGCGCGCACGGGTTGATCAAAGTCAGGAGGAAGCTACAAATGAAGCTCACTTACGACATCAACCAAACCCCTCCCCTTAAAAAGAACCTGGTGTACGCCTTCCAGCAGCTGCTGGCCATCATGGCGGCCACCCTGCTGGTGCCCATCCTGGTGGACGGCAGCGGCACCTACATGAGCCAGCCTGCGGCTCTGTGCGGCGCGGGCTTCGGCACCCTGTTCTACATCTTCATCGCCACCAAGAAAAAGAGCCCCGTGTTCCTGGGCAGCTCCTTCGCCTTCATCAGCCCCCTGGCGGGCGCTGTGGCCTTCGGCTTCCTGGGCATCTTCCTGGGCGCCGTGTTCGCGGGCCTGGTGTATGTGCTCATCGCCCTGATCATCAAAAAGACCGGCTCCGCCTGGGTCAACAAGCTCCTGCCCCCCGTGGTCATCGGCCCCACCGTGGCCCTGATCGGTCTTTCCCTGTGCGGCAGCGCCGTCAATAACCTCAACAACACCGCCGCCGGCAGCTACAATCTGGTGGCCATCCTGGTGGGCATCATCGCCTTCTGCATCACCGTGTTCGCCTCCACCAAGGGCAGCAAGGGCATGAAGCTGATCCCCTTCGTCATCGGTATCCTGGGCGCTTACGTCATCGCCCTGATCCTCACCCTCATCGGCAAGAGCGCGGGCGTCGAGTCCATGCAGCTGGTCAACCTGGCGGCCTTTGACAACATGCAGCTGTTCAAGATTCCCCGCTTCACCTTCCTGGGCATGTTCGGCGCGTACAGCGACGCCACCAACAAGATCGGCTCCTTCGCCGACGTCATCAGCATCTTCGTGCTCTTCGCCCCCGTGGCCTTCGTCACCCTGGCTGAGCACATCGCCGACCACAAGAACCTGTCCACCATCATCAACCGCGACCTGATCACCGATCCCGGCCTGGACCGTACCCTGCTGGGCGACGGCGTGGGCTCCATCGTGGGTTCCTTCTTCGGCGGCTGCCCCAACACCACCTACGGCGAATCCGTGGGCTGCGTAGCCATCACCGGCAACGCCAGCATCTCCACCATCGCCATCGCGGCTGTGTACTGCATCATCCTCTCCTTCTTTGATCCCTTCGTCTGCTTCGTCAACTCCATCCCCAGCTGCATCGTGGGCGGCGCCTGCATCGCGCTGTACGGCTTCATCGCGGTATCCGGTCTTAAGATGCTCCAGCCCGTGGACCTGGGCGACAACCGCAACCTGTTCGTGGTCGCGGCCATCCTGGTGCCCGGCATCGGCGGCCTGACCCTGAACTTCGGCGCCATCACCATCAGCTCCATCGCCACCGGCCTGATCCTGGGCATCATCATCAACGTGATCTTCAACAAGCGCGCGGCGAAATAAAGCATACTCAACATAATGAAACGCTGGTCGAAAGGCCAGCGTTTTTTGTTGAAGCTGCTTTACAAACAGGAATTGGCAAAGGAGACGTTGGAGGCCTCCGCGGCCTCCAAACCTCTGCGCCAGGAGACTTCGCCTCCTGGACCTCAGCAGGCGAGCCGGCTTGAAAACAACAACAAACACTTTGCGCACAGCGCGCCAGCGAAGCTGGCTGCCCGGAAGCGGTGGACTGCAACTTTGTTTCTCATTGCGTCAGTAGCTTTTACGGCGACAAACGCAGGTTTTCTGCTTCTCTTTTGACGCAAAAGAGAAGCGTACCCTTTTCCCCGTCAAATTTCTGTTTATAGTTACGAAATATTTTACTCCATCCTCGTAAACGCCTTCACCCTGGGGTCCCCAAACACCTGCTCCGGGTCCCCCTCGGCCACGATGACGCCCTCCGCCATATAGATCACGCGGTTAGCCACCTCCCGGGCGAAGGCCATTTCATGGGTGACCACGATCATGGTGCGCCCCTCCTGGGCCAGGCCCTTGATGACGGAGAGCACCTCCTGGGTCAGTTCGGGGTCCAGGGCGCTGGTGGGTTCGTCAAAGCACAGGATCTCAGGATCCAGCGCCAATGCCCGGGCGATGGCCACCCGCTGCTGTTGTCCTCCGGACAGCTGATAGGGATAGGCCCCCTCCCGGTCCGCCAGGCCCACTTTTTGCAGCAGCTTACGGGCATAGGTCTGCGCTTCCTCCTTCTTGCGCCCCAGCACGCAGGTCTGGGCTTCCGTCAGGTTGCGCAGCACGTTCATATGCGGAAACAGATTGAAATTCTGGAATACATAGCCCATTTTCAGGCACAGGCGGCGCAACTCCCTGTCCGGGGCGTACACGCCGTTTTCCACCATTTTCTGCCCGTCTATTTCAATGGTGCCGCCCTCCACCCGCTCCAGGTTATTCAGGCACCGCAGCAGCGTGCTCTTGCCGGAACCGCTGCGCCCGATGATGGCCACCGTCTCGCCAGGATTCACGGTCAGGCTGATATCCTTCAATACGGAGAGCTCCCCAAAGCCCTTCATGATGTTTTTCGCTAGCAGCATGGTCGGCCCTCCTTACTGATAGTAGTTGAGCTTGCGCTCCACCAGCCGACACACCTGCTCGGTGATGCCGTTGAAGATCAAATACATCACCATGGCGATGATGTAGGGCTCGATGGAGGACGAGGTGGACACGTGCTTTTTCGCCAGGCTCATCAATTCGGTCACGGCGATGGTGCTGGCCAAAGCGGTATCCTTCACCAGCGTGATCACCTCGTTGGTCACGGGCAGCAGCACCCGCTTGCACACCTGGGGCAGTACGATGCGGAAAAAGGTCTGGGCATGGGTCATGCCCAGCACCTGCCCGGCCTCCCATTGCCCCACGGGTATGGACTGAATGCCGCCCCGGAAGATCTCGGCAAAATAGGCCGCGTAATTGATGGTGAAGGCCACGATGGCCGCCGTGAAGCGGTCAAAATTGAAGGGCAGGATCCTGGGCAGCAGAAAATATATGAACATCACCTGCAGCATCAGCGGCGTGCTGCGCAGCACATAAATATAAATGGAGATCGGCGCCCGCACGATGGCCAGCCTGCTCATGCGGCCCTTGGCCACCAGCATCCCCAGGGGGATGGACAGCACCAGGGTCAACAGAAAAATCCGCCCGGTGACTTGCAGCCCTTGCAGCAAAATCTGCACCAGGTTCCACAGCTTTTCGGGGTTATTGAAGTATTTCATTCCGCGCTCCTTTAGAATAGCAAACAATCGGGGACCGGCGAGTGGCCCCCGATTGCTGTTTTTTATTTGGGATTATTGGGCGGCGCCCACGATGGAAATATTCTTGCCGAACCACTTCTGGCTGATCTCGGCGATGGTGCCGTCGGCCTCCATCTCCAGCAGGATCTCGTTCACCTTGTCGCGCAGGGCCTCATCCGCCTTGCGGAAGCCGATGCCGTACAGGTCGTCCTCCAGGCTGTCCACAACCACCAGGCTGTCGTCGCCCAGACCGGCGATGCGGTATTCCGCCACCACCAGGTCGATCAGCACGCCGTCCACGCCGCCCTGCTGCAGGTCCATCAGGGCCGTCAGGTATTCGTCGTAGGCCAGCACGTTCACGGAGGCATAGAAATCGGCATATTGATCGTAGGTCTCCAGCACTTCCTCGGCAAAGGAACCGCTCTGTACGGCAATGTTCTTGCCCGCCATATCGGCAATGCCGGTATAGCCCGCGCTGTCCTTGGCGATCATGACGATCTTATTGTTCATATAGGGGAAGGACATCGCCATGCTGGCCAGGCGTTCATCGGTGATGGACATGCCGTTCCAGATGCAGTCGATGTTCTTGCCGGAAAGCTCCATTTCCTTGGCGGCCCAATCGATGGGCTGGCACACCAGCTCCACGCCCAGGCGGGCGGCCACTTCGGCAGCCAGGTCGATATCGTAGCCGATGATCTCGTTGGTGTTCTCATCCCGGAAGCCCATGGGCGGGAAGGTGTCGTCCAGGCCCAGCACCAGGGTGCCCTTCGCCTGGATATCGGCCAGGGAGGTGTCTTCCGCAAAGGCGTGGTGCGCCATGACACCTACAAACAACAGGGTAACAAGCAGCAGAGACAGGAACTTCTTCATCACAACGCACTCCTTTCGGAAATTATTGTTTCCCCCATCCGCCGAAGAAGGAGCGGAAAAAGGATTGGAGGCAGGATATCACAACTTTCACAGGGCGTCAAGGGGGTATTTGTGTTTTTTAAATGTTTTTCGCAACTTTATGCATATATGCAGTTTTCCGGCATAAAAACCCGCGTTTATTTTGCTTGCATCTGGCGGGAAAGCGTGATATGCTACATCTATATGGCAGATTTTTGCCGAACGAGCAGGAATGGAGGAGGCGCCATGTCCAACATCTGGCACGATATCAGTCCCCACCGCATCACCCCCGAGGATTTTATCGCGGTGATCGAAATTGAAAAGGGCTCCAAGAACAAATACGAACTGGATAAGGAAACCGGCCACATCATCCTGGACCGCATCCTGTATACGTCCACCCATTATCCGGCAAACTATGGCCTGATCCCCCGCACCTACGCGGACGACCACGATCCCCTGGATGTGCTGGTGCTCTCCAGCGAGTCCATCGCCCCCCTCAGCCTGGTGCGCTGCTATCCCATCGGCGTCATCAACATGCAGGATCAGGGCATGATGGATGAGAAGATCATCGCCATTCCCTTCAACGATCCCACCTACAACGGCTACCGCAGCATCCACGAATTGCCCACCCACATCTTCGAGGAAATGCGCCACTTCTTCACGGTGTACAAGAGCCTGGAGGACAAGACCACCGTGGTCAACGAGGTGCAGGGTCCCGAGGAAGCCCGGGAGGTCATTCAGCACTGCCTGGATGCTTACGTAAACAAATTCTGTCGATAAGGAGAAACCCCCAATGAGCGAAAATTGCACCCATGATTGCTCCACCTGCGGGGCGGCTTGCGCGTCCCGCACCGATCCCCAGGATCTGCATGAAAAGCCCAACGAATACACCAACGTCAAAAAAATGATCGGCGTGGTATCCGGCAAGGGCGGCGTGGGCAAAAGCCTGGTCACCAGCCTGCTTTCCGTGCTGATGCAGCGCCAGGGCTTCCAGACCGCCATCCTGGACGCCGACATGACCGGCCCCTCCATCCCCCGGGCCTTCGGCATCCATGAGCAGGCCCTGTCCAGCGAAATCGGCATCCTGCCCGCCGCCAGCAAGACCGGCATCCGGGTCATGAGCCTCAACCTCATGCTGGAAAACGACACCGATCCCGTGGTTTGGCGCGGCCCCGTCATTGCCGGCGCGGTCAAGCAATTCTGGACCGACGTGGCCTGGGGCGACGTGGACTTCATGTTTGTCGATATGCCTCCGGGAACCGGCGACGTGCCCCTGACCGTGTTCCAGAGCCTGCCCCTGGACGGCATCGTGGTGGTGGCCACCCCCCAGGAGCTGGTGGGCATGATCGTGGAAAAGGCCGTCAAGATGGCCGACATGATGGATATCCCCGTGCTTGGCCTGGTGGAAAATATGGCCTCCTTCCGCTGCCCCGACTGCGGCAAGGTGCACCGGATCTTCGGTGAGAGCCACGCGGATGAGATCGCCAAAAACCACGGCATCTCCCCCGTCTGCCGCCTGCCCATCAATCCCAAGCTGGCCGCCGCCGTGGACGCCGGCGCCATCGAGCTTTGCGAGGAGGACGGGCTGGACGGCCTGGCCGCCAAGCTGGCTGGCATGCTGCAATAAAAGAAAAAAATGAAGAAATCGGCTGCTTGCAAAAGGCAGCCGGTTTTTTATTGTCCCAGACGACATTGTCAGCTAACCTATATACTGGCGAAGGCTGTCCGATAACGCAATTAATATTGTTCCCATCTATCTCCAGAAAACGCGCACCCCTCCACCGAAAATAAATTTTGAATACAATCAAAATTCATTTTCAGGGGTTGCAAAGGGGGAGGATCGGGTATATAATGCAGTTGTTGTCTTATTTTCCTGCATTTTGAAAGGAGTATTCCCCATGGCCCTCCAGCTTTCCGATATTGCGCTTTCCATTTCGCCCTCCGCCACCCTGAGCCTCAACGCCACGGTAGCCCTGCTCAAGCAGCAGGGGGAGGACGTGATCTCCATGGGCGTGGGCGAGCCCGATTTTGACACGCCTGTCCATATCCGCAAGGCGGCCAAGGAGGCCATCGACGCGGGCAAGACCCGGTACACCGACGTAAAGGGCATTCCCGAGCTGCGCCAGGCGGTGGCGGATCACATTTACGCCCACAAGCACCTGCGGTACAGCAAGGACGAGATCATCGTTTCCTCCGGCGCCAAGCAGGCCATCGTGCTGGCCCTGCAATCCATCATCAACCCTGGCGACGAGGTGATTTTGCCCGCGCCCTACTGGATCAGCTACACCGAGATGATCAAGATCGCGGGCGGCAAGCCGGTGATCATCACCACCGTGCCCGAGACCGAATTTTTGCCCACCCCGGAGCAGCTGGAGGCCGCCGTCACCGAGCGCACCAAGGCCATCATCATCAATTCCCCCAATAACCCCACGGGCAACATCTGGCCCCGGGAACTGCTGGCCGCGGCCTGTGAGCTGGCCCGCAAGCACGATTTCTTCATCGTCAGCGACGAGATCTACGAGGATCTGTGCTACGACGGCTATTCCCAGATCTCCCCGGCCCAGATCAGCGACGACGCCAAGCAGCGCACCATCCTGGTGTCCGGCTTCAGCAAGGCCTATGCCATGACCGGCTGGCGCATGGGCTACGCCAGCGGCCCGCTGTTCGCCATCAAGGCCATGGGCTCCATCCAGAGCCATATGACCGGCAACCCCAACAGCATCACCCAGTACGCCGCCCTGACGGCCCTCACCGCCTCCCAGGACTGCGTGGTGGACATGGCCCACTCCTTCGCCCGCCGGCGCACGCTGCTGCTGTTCCTGCTGGCGCAAAATGGCCTGCGGCCTGGCGTGATGCCCAAGGGCGCCTTCTACATGCTGCTGGACGTGCGGCATTATCTGGGCAAAAAATGCGGCGACGTAGTGATCGACAGCGATCTGAAATTTGCCCAAATGCTGCTGGAAAAAGCCTTTGTGGCCGTGATCCCCGGCGCGCCCTTCGGCGCAGACGGCTTTGTGCGCATGAGCTACGCTGTCAGCGATATCCAGATCACCGAGGCCGTGCGCCGCATCTCCAGCTTTGTGCAAAGCCTGGAATAAAAAATCCGCATAAAATCATCACCTCCTTGCCAAACTACCCGTGCAAAGCAAGGAGGTGTTTTGTTATGCTGGACAGAATCGCGCTGCTGCTGGTGATCATCGGCGCCGTCAACTGGGGCCTCATCGGCATTTTCCAATTTGATCTGGTGGCCTCCATCTTCGGCGGCCAGGCGGCGACCATCAGCCGCGTCATCTATACCCTGGTGGGCGCCGCGGGCCTGTGGTGCACCACGCTGCTGTTCCGGGACCGCGTGGCGGTTAAAGACTAAGGGGAGAGAAATTCCGTTCTTCCGCCCGAAAACAAAGCCGGCACACAATAGAAATCCGCTGGTCGAGCTTGCTCGTTCCAGCGGATTTTCTTTTGTATCCTACTCCCGCACCGTCTCGGCTTCCTCAAAGTCCTCCTGGGCGGGCGGCATGTGATCGCACACCATAAACAGGGCGTCCTCGCCGTTGTCCTCATAGTATTTTTTGCGCACGCCCACCTGGATAAAACCGTGGCTGAGGTACACGTGCTGGGCCACCGCGTTGCTGCGGCGCACCTCCAGCGTCATGTAGACCACGCCCAGGTTGGCGGCGTACTGCATCAGGGCGGCGGTGAGAGCGCGGCCTATGCCCTTTCCCCGCTGGTCGGCCCGGACGGCGATATTGGTGATATGCCCCTCGTCCAGCACCACCCACACCCCGGCAAAGCCCACGATGTCCCCATCCGGCAGCACGGCCACCAGATAGCGGGCGCAGGCGTTGCGGGTCATTTCCTCATAAAAGCTCTGACGGCTCCAGGGCATGGCGAAGGTGGCCGCCTCGATGGCATGCACGGCGTCCACGTCTTCCACCGTCATGCGGCGGATGGTAAAATCAGCCATGCTGCTTCGCCTCCCGGGCCGCCCGCTCCCGCTCCGCCTGGGGCGCGCGGAGGTAGAGGGGCTGGAGCGTCAGATAGTCCACCGCCAGATGGGCGTCCCGAGCTCCCAGGCAGGCCACCGCCGCAGGCCGCAGATAGCAGCTGTGAGCCGCGGCGAACCGCGCCCTGTCCCCCAGGATGGCAGCGATCTTCTCCCGATAGGGGATCACGCCGTCGCCGGTAAACAAAAAGCGATTGCCCAGGGGCGCGATGGCCGCCAGATATTCCTCCAGCTTCATCACGCAGTCGTCCAGCAGCCGCCTGCCATGCTGGAAGGCCGCGCCGTACACCTGCTGCACCCGGGCGTCCTGGATGGGACAAATGATTTCATCGGGATTCTCAATGCCATAGGCCGTGGCCTCCAGGGCGTCCACCGCCACGCAGGGAATGCCCAGGGCGTGGCTCATGGCTTTCACCGCCGTGACGCCGATGCGCACGCCGGTGAAGCTGCCCGGCCCCACCGTGACCGCCAGGTGGGTCAATTGCTCCTTTTGCAGGTCGGTGCGCGTCAGGGCCTCCTCCACCATGGGCATGATGCTCTCGGAGTGGGTCATCTTGTTGACCGCCATGGCCTCATAGCGGATGCGGCCCTCCTCCCAGACGGCCACGCCCGCCACCGGGCCCGATGTATCCATTGCCAGGATGATCATCTGTGCTCTGCCTCCCACCTGCCGTGCGGGATCAGGGTGATGATCCGGCTTCCGTCCTCCTGGGGGCTCAAAAGCACCTCCAGGGCCGTTTCCGGGATCAGATCCTCCGCCCGCTCGTGCCATTCGATCAGGGTCACGCCGTCGCCGCCGATGTATTCGTCCAGCCCCATATCCGTCAGTTCGCTCTCGTCGCCGATGCGATACCAGTCAAAGTGATACAGGGGCAGCGTGCCCTCGTCATACAGATTCATGATCGTAAAAGAAGGGCTGGGCACCGCCGAGGTGATCCCCAGCCCACGGGCCACGCCCCGGGCAAACTCGCTTTTCCCTGCGCCCATACGCCCGCTGAGCAGGATCACATCCCCCGCCCGCAGCCGCCTGGCCAGGCTTTTGCCCGCGTTTTGCGTGTCCTCCTTCGTCACGGCAAACACCGTCGTCATGTCAGTCTCCCTCAAACACGATGGCCGCGGGCTCCTTGCGGATGGACAGCACATGGGCCGCGCCCTTCCCAAACACCGCGTTCATCTGCTTCACAAAGTCCTCCTCCAGTTCCAGGGGCACCACGTTGAGGGTGGTTCCCGCAAAGCCGCCGCCATGGACGCGCCAGGCGCCCTTCCCCTTCAGCATCCATTCCGCCAGGCACAGGGCCACGCTGAGGCTCTGGCTGGCCGGGGAGGCATAGACGTTTTGCAGATACATCCAGCTGCTGTGGCCGGACTCGATGAGGATCTCCTTGAAGCTCTCGATATCGCCCTGGCGTACGGCCTTTATCAGCCGCTCCACGCGCTCGTTTTCGTTGAGATAGTGCATGGCCCGCAGCACGGCCCGGTCCCCCGCCTGCCGCATCACCCGGGGCAAAGAACCCAACAGCTCGTCAAAGGAGACCTGGCGCAGCACTTCCTTGCCGAAACACTGGGCCACATCGTGCATCTCCCGGCGCACGGCGGCGTAATCCTCCGTCAGGTCGTCATGGCTGCTGCCGGTGCCCACCACCACCAGGGAATAGCCCGTCAGGTCCATCTGCAGGGGCGTGACCTTGGGCTCGCTTTCAAAATCGATGGCCACCAGGCCGCCCACGGAGGAGGCCATCTGGTCCATCAGGCCGCTGGGCTTGCCGAAATACACGTTTTCGGCGTACTGGGAAATCTGAGCCCGGGTGATGGGGTCCACCCGCATGCCGTTGTACAGGGCGTCCAGGATGGCCACCATCAGCACCTCGAAGGCGGCGGAGGAAGAAAGCCCGCTGCCGGTAAGCACGCTGGAGGTCACGTTGGCGTCAAAGCCACCGATGCGGCAGCCCAATTCCTTCAGGCGATTGGCCACGCCGCGGATGATGGAAGCGGGGGTGCCCGCCTCCTCCGGCGCCACGGCCAGGTCGTTCAGATCCAGCTGTACGGGCTGGAAGCCCTCGCTGTGCAGATTCACCCGCATATCGCTCCGGGGACGCACCGCCGCCACGGTATCCAGGTTCACCGCCGCCGCCATGACCAGGCCGTTATTGTGGTCGGTATGGTTGCCGCACAGCTCGGTGCGGCCCGCGGCGCTGAGGATCATTGGAGCCTGGTCGCTGCCGAAGATCTCCTGATGCTTGCGCGCCAGGGCGGCATAGCGCTGCTGCTGCTTTTCAGCCTCGCCGGGGCGATCCCCATAGAGGGCCGTCAGGCGCTCCAGGCCCGCCGGGGACATGATTTTTTCGATCAAAGCGCTGTTTGTCATTTGTTGATCCCCTCCAAAATGTCCTGCCAGAAGGCCATGAACTCCGTCAGGCCGGCATCCTGCAGCTCCTGTTCAAACCGGGCGAAGCTCTCGTCGGAAATGGGTTCGTCCCCCAGCACCCAGCGGCTGATGCTCTCGTCCACCAGGCGTCCGATGCGGCTCTGCAGGGGCGCGATAAAGGCCGCCTGCTCCGCCGTCAGCGTATAATACGGGAAGGGCTGCACCGCCGCGGCGTTGACCCGGGCGATCTCGTCGGATAGCTGGGCCACCGTGGGCTCGTAGTAGCGGCGCTGGAAGCTCTCGGTCACCAGGCCGGGCGGGGTAGTGCCGGAGGTGATCAGCGTGTCGCCGGTAAAATAGGTGTTGCTGGTGGCGGCGCTGGTCATGCGCCAGGTGCCGTCGCCGTCCACGACGTAATCCACATTCTCCACGCCCACGCTGGCCAGGATGTAGATTTCCTCGGTATAGAAGCGATCCACCCATTGCAGCACCTCGGCCACGTTGTCGCAGGCGGTGGTCACGGCGAAGGTGCCCCGCAGCAGGCCGCTGCCCAGATCGCGGTAAATCGCCTGGCCTTCATAGGTCAGGGGCGGCTCCACGGCGTATTTGCCCATCCACGCGGCGGGCAGGAAATTGGTGGGCACGGTGGTGAGCATGCCGCCGTAAACGTTGGTGGCATTTTCCTTTTCCACGGTGCGGATGGCGTCCGAAGTCACAAAGCCCGTGGGGTCCAGCAGCCCTTCGCTGAACAGCTGCCACAGCCATTCCACAAAGGGACGGAAGCTGGCGTCCAGGGGCACAAATTCCGCCTGGCCGTCCACCGCCCGCAGGTTGTAATCGTTGGCGATCAGGCCGTAGGCGTGGCCCAGGAATTTGAGATCAAAAGCGCCGATAAATGCCAGCGGGATCTCGTCCTTCCTGCCGTTCTTGTTGGGGTCCTGCTCCTTGAAGGCCCGCAGCACCGCCGTCAGCTCCTCTGCGGTGGCAGGAATATCCAGCTTGAGATTGCTGAGCCATTCCCGGTTGAGCCACAGGCAATTCTGCATGGGCTGCTCGGTGATGGCAGGCAGGGCCGCGATGCTGCCGTCCGGCAGCGTGATGGCCCGCTCATAGTCCGGATGAGCCGCCAGAAGGGCGGTCAGGTTGGGGCAGTTTTCCGCCAGGTAGGGCTTCAGATCCACCAGCACGCCCCTCTCCCGCAGGGCCAGGCAATCGGCGCTGGTCAGATGGGCCTTGAACAGCACGTCCGGCAGGTCCGCGCTGCCCGCCTGCATGGCGGCCTTGGCCTTTTCCCAGTCCTCGGCCTTGGTGTACTGCTGATAGGTGAAATGAACCCCCGTCAGCTCCTCCATGCGCTGAAAAAACTTGTTGGTGCTCCATGTGCGGTACGTGTTGGCCTCGTCATAGCCCGCCATGGTATATTCCGCCAGCGCAGCGCAGGGAATCAGCGCCGCCACCAGGATGCACAGCAAACGTTTGAACAAAAAAACACCCCCTTAACGATGTATGTATTATACATCATCAGGGGGCGTATGTCCAACCTAAATTGCGGGGCAGAAGACGTTCGAGGCCTCCGCGGCCTCGAGCTCTGCGCCAGGGCCCGCTTGGGCCCTGGACCCATTCTGGCGAACAAGCATCATTGCACTTTCTGGCTATTTTCGCCAGTTTAGCCTATGGGGGTTGCAAAGAACCGTCTGGGGCCATGAAAAAGCCGATAGCTGTCTGATTCGAGCAAGCTCGATCAGCCATCTATCGGACTTTTTCGGGATTGCTTCGCAATCCTCGGCCTGCTGTGCAGGCCAACCCCAGACTCGCTTGATCTGTTAACTAAACATGGATGCAGCCCCCGCGACAGAAATGACGTCGGCTTGCCGACGTCAATGGTGCTTTAGCACCATAGCCGCATAAGCAAAAGTGACCGGATCGAGCTTGCTCGTTTCCGGTCATCTTTTGTGTTGCGGCGTATTTCTGGAGTATTTCTGGAGCACACCACAATTCAAGCCTTATCCAATCAACTGGCGGAAATTGCTTGTAAGTGTATACTCGCTGGTTCGCCAGAATGGGTCCAGGGCCCAGGCGGGCCCTGGCGCAGGTTGTTAAGGGCCGCGGAGGCCCTTAACGTTCCCTCACTCAGTCATTGCTTTCCCGACGGGGAGGACGACGGCGTTCGCCGCCCTTGTCACCGCGGGGCGCGGTGCTGCGGGTGTACACGATGTCGTTGCGGATCAGGTTGATGCGGCCCTGGCTGTCGATTTCGGAGACCTTGACCTCCACCTCATCGCCCACCTTGAACACATCCTCCACCTTTTCCACGCGCTCGTTGGCCAGCTTGCTGATGTGCAGCAGGCCGTCCTTGCCGGGCAGCAGCTCCACGAAGGCGCCCATGGTGCTCAGGATGCGGACCACCTTGCCCTGATAGACCTCGCCCACTTCGATCTCCTTGACGATGCCCTCGATGATGCGGCGGGCCTTGTTGGCGGCCTCCTCGTCGGGGGTGGCGATGGACACGCGGCCATCGTCCTCAATGTCGATCTTCACGCCGGTCTCGGCGATGATCTTGTTGATCATCTTGCCGCCGGAGCCGATGACCTCGCGGATCTTATCGGGATTGATGTTGAAGCAGATGATCTTGGGCGCGTAGGGGCTCATATGATCGCGAGGAGCGGGCAGGCAATCCAGCATGATCTTGAGGATGTGCATGCGGCCTTCCTCAGCCTGGGTCAGCGCCTGCTTCAGGATCTCGCGGCTGATGCCCTTGATCTTGATATCCATCTGGATGGCGGTGATACCGTTCTGGGTACCGGCGACTTTAAAGTCCATGTCGCCCAGGAAGTCTTCCAGTCCCTGGATATCGCTCAGCACGACCACCTTGTCGCTCTTGTCGTCCTTGATCAGGCCCATGGCCACGCCGGCCACGGGAGCCTTGATGGGCACGCCGGCATCCATCAGGGACAGGGTGCTGCCGCACACGGAGGCCATGGAGGAGGAGCCGTTGGAGCTCAAAATCTCGCTGACCAGGCGCAGGGCGTAGGGGAACTCGCTCTCATCGGGGATCACGGGCAGCAGCGCGCGCTCCGCCAAAGCGCCGTGGCCGATCTCGCGGCGGCCGGGGGCCTTCATGCGGCCCGCTTCGCCGGTGGCGTAGGGGGGCATGTTGTAATGATGGATGTACCGCTTGCTTTCCTCGTTGGAGAGGCCGTCCAGCACCTGCACTTCGCGCAGGCTGCCCAGGGTGGTGACGGTCAGAGCCTGGGTCTGGCCGCGGGTGAACACGGCGCTGCCGTGGGTGCGGGCCAGCACGCCGGTCTCGCACCAGATGGGGCGGATCTCCTTGATCTGACGGCCATCGGCACGGATGCCCTTGTCCAGGATGCGGCGGCGCATCACTTCTTTGTTCAGATAATACAGGGCGTCGGCCACTTCGCCCTCGCGCTCGGGGAAGATGTCGGCAAAGTGCGCCAGCACGTCCGCCTTCACCTCATCCTCGCGCTGTCCGCGCTCGGCCCGGTCAAAGGTATCAAAGGACCACACGGCCTTGTCATAGGCATATTCACGCACGGCGGCGGTCACGTCGTCGCCGGTGATGTTCAGGGGGAAGTCCCGCTTTTCCTTGCCGATCTCGGCGATGATCTTCTCCTGGAAGGCCACCAGCTCCTTGATGGCTTCGTGAGCGAACAGGATGGCGTCCAGCATGGTATCTTCGCTCACTTCATTGGCGCCCGCTTCCACCATCATGATGGCGTCCTTGGTGCCGGCCACGTACAGGCTGATGCGGCTCTTTTCGCGCTGCTCCTCATTGGGCATCAGTACGTACTGCCCGTCCACCATACCGACGTGCACGCTGCCGGTGGGACCGGCCCAGGGGATATCGCTGATGGCCAGGGCGATGGAGGAGCCCAGCATGGCGGGGATCTCCGGGGGAATATTGGTATCCACGGACAGAGCGGTGGCCACCACCTGCACGTCGTTGCGCATGCCCTTGGGGAACAGGGGGCGCAGGGGGCGGTCGATCAGGCGGCAGGTCAGGGTCGCCTTCTCGGTGGGACGGCCTTCGCGCTTGATGAAGCCGCCGGGGATCTTGCCCACGGCGTACTGCTTTTCTTCAAAGTCCACCGCCAGGGGGAAGAAATCCACGCCCTCGCGGGGGGTATCGCTGGCGCACACGTTGACCAGCACGGCGGTATCGCCCATGCGAACCAGCACGCTGCCGTCGGCCTGCTCGGCATAATGGCCGAAGTTGAAGGACAGCGGATAGCCCGCGAAGTCCATGGTGTAAGTCTTGTTTTCCATTGTTTTCTCTCTTTCCTCCACATCTTCTTCCAGAACGCGGCGCACCTGCATCCGCGTCCCCTACATAAAAGGCTAACGGAGCTTGGCGTCCTATGAGCCAAAATGCTCCGTTAGCCTTTTATTGCGCGCAATTACTTGCGCAGACCCAGCTGAGCGACCAGCGTGCGGTAACGCTCGATGTCGGTCTTCTTCAGATAGTCCAGCAGACCGCGGCGCTGACCTACCATCAGGAGCAGGCCACGACGGCTGTGATGATCGTTCTTGTTCAGCTTCAGATGCTCGTTCAGATGATTGATGCGAGCGGTGAGCAGAGCGACCTGGACTTCGGGAGAACCGGTGTCGCCTTCATGGCGGGCGTACTGCTGCATGATTTCAGCCTTGTTGATGGTCATAGTGTTTCCTCCTCTTGGGGGTGGCTGCCCCATTTTTCGTAAATGCCGTATGCGCAGCAGACCGTTGGAGCAGCGGCTCCCCGCGCATGCGGTTCATAAAACCACGGCTACCATTTTATCATGGCCGGCGGGGTTTGTAAACATGTATTTTTCATTTTTTCAGGCTTTTTTTCTATGATTTTTAAGGATTGTAAACCGCTTGCAAATGTTGTACAATGGTTTTGACAAAACGATGGGAGACGCAAACCATGGGACAGATGATCGAAGGTCGGTGGGACTGTTCCTCCTGCGGGCGGAAAATGATCCCCGGGCGCTGCAAGCATTGCCCCGGCTGCGGCAAGGGCCGCGGCGAGGACGTGACATTCTATATCGCCGACCCCAACGACGTGGTGGCATCGGATGTGCCGGAGCAGGGCCCCGACTGGATGTGCGAATACTGCGAATCCTACAACCCCGACAGCGCCAAATTCTGCGCCAACTGCGGGGCGGAGCGCAGCGGCAAGACCTATTTTGACGTGCAGAAGGAGCAGGAGGCCAAGCAGCAGCCCCAGCCGCCCGTCGCCCGATCCGCCCCCGCCAAAAAAGGCGGCTTCCTCAAGTGGGCTCTCATCGCCCTGGCGGTGCTGGCCGCGGTGTTCTTCCTGGGCCGCCCCCATGACAGCGACGCCTCCGTGACGGCCAAGAGCTGGCAGCGGCAGATCGCCGTGGAGGTCTACCAGTGGGTGAAGGACAGCGGCTGGAGCCTGCCCGACGGCGCGGTGATGCAGAGCAGCAGCCGGGAGATCCGCACCTATCGGGACGTGTTCGATCACTACGAGACCCGCACCCGCCAGGTGCCGGAAAGCTACATCACCGGCTATTCCACCCAGTACCGGGACATGGGCAACGGCTACTTTGAATCCTATCAGGTGCCGGAATACGGCACCCGCTACCGCACCGAGGAATATCAGGAAAAGATCTACCGCCAGGAGCCGGTATACGATACCTGGTACGAATACACCGAGCAGCGTTGGACCTATGACCGCACGCTGACCGCCAGCGGCGCCGACGACGCGCCCTACTGGCCGGAATTGACCCTCATCGCCGAGTCCGAGCGCGAGGGAGGCCGCGACGAGGAATACCGCATGGTGTGCACGGATAAGGACGGCGCGCACTCCCTGCGCATGACCCAGACGGAATGGGAAAAATATAAGGTGGGCGACAATGTGGTGCTGACCATCTCCGCCTCCGGGACCGTGCAGGAGATCAAGAAGAAATAAGACCAATAATATGCAGATAAAAGATCCTGTCGGCCTTTTTTAACTATCTACGCCGAAAAGCAGAAATTTGACGGGGAAAGGGATACGCTTCTCTTTTGAGTCAAAAGAGAAGCAGAAAACCTGCGTTTGTCGCCGTAAAAGCAGCTAACGCAATGAGAAACAAAGTCGTAGCCCACCGCTTCCGGGCAGCCAGCTTCGCTGGCATGCTGTGCGCAAAGCGCACAGCGAAAACCGGCGTCAGGCCGGAGAAAATGAGTAAACTCATTTTTCCTTCGCCTGAATGGGTCCAGGGTATGAAATACCCTGGCGCAGGATTATAAGGGCCGCGGAGGCCCTTATCGTTCCCCCTGCCAATTTCTGTTTGTATAGTTCTTAATTGGAATTAGTATGAATTGCTCAGAATCCATGTCCCCCACCGCTGCCGCCGCCACCGTGACCTCCGCCGCCACCGCCGCCGGAGAAGCCGCCGCCTCCGCCGATCCGGCCTCCGGAGGAGGACTCCCGCCGGTGCTTGGTGCTCTTGATCAGGCGCTGGTTTTGCAGGGACATGCGCACGTCGGCCCGGGCGTTCAGGGTATCGCTGGGACGGGCGGCGGTCCGCTGCACGCTGGCGCGGCGCACCAGCAGATAGGCGGCGATCAGACCGATGCTGAGGGCCAGCAGCAGGTTGCAGATGATCCGCATGGGCGAGAACACCCGCCCGCCTTCTGTCAGGGTGAGCACCTGCTCAAAGGCGGAGGCGGCGCATTGGTAATAATTGCCCGCGGAGGCGTAGCGGTATATGTTGTCCGTAATGGCGTAGGCCCCTGCCCGGCCCACGGCCTTCTCAATGGCCCCCCGGGTGAAAATATAGATCTCCCGGTTGGCCATATCGATCATGAACACCGCGCCGGAATAGGCGGTGGAGGGGCTGATGCGGCTGTCGAAATAGGATTCCGCCAGCAGGTCGGTGTTGCCCGCGCGGCGGGTGGAAACGAAGGCCGCCGCGCCATAGGCCGTCAGCGGGGACATGACCGCCGACAGTTGGCTTTCTTCCGACGCGGTCAGCAGATCGGCCTCGTCATCGATATACAGGGGATAGCTTTCCTCCGCCAGGGCGGGAGCTGCCAGCAGGCACAGGCAGGCCAGCAGGATCAAAAACCGCTTCATCATGTCTCGCTCCCCTCCTTTCCAAAGAAGGGCACAGGCCGGGAGACAAAGGCGTTGTGCGCCCCGTTGAGCCGCGCCAGGGACAGGGCGGCCAGGCCCAGCATCAGGAAGCTGCACAGATAGTAGATCATATCCTCCACCGTCAGGAACATGGCTGCCAGCGTCAGCGCCATGGACAGGAAGCGCAGGACGCACAGAGTGTCGTCGGCGGGGTTTTGCCGCCTGTAGCCCGCGATCAGGAAGCTGATCAGGGCGCAGACCATCACCACCGGCGGCAGCCAGGCGTGCTCGGAGATCAGCGACCCCAGAAACTGGTTGTAGTTATAGGAATCCATCCAGGTAAAGACGGCTCCGACGCCCGCCACGCCTCCCGCGATCAGCACTGGGATATACCAATGGCAGCCGGAGGCCCGGGACAGACGCTTGGCCTTTTTGCCCCTGTCGTGGGCCGCCAGCCAGGTCAGGTCGTTTTCCCGGTTTTGGCGGATGCGCAGGTTTTTGGACACGTGGGCGACCACCTGCTGGGCCACGGCGGCGGTAAGTCCGCACAGGGCCGCCAGCAGCCGGGGCCGCAGGATGAAGGCGAAGCTGAGCAGCACCAGCACGGCCAGGGCGAGGACGGTCAGCTCCGCCGCCAGGATGCCGAATTTGCGGTTGCTCACCGGGGTATCGCACACGATATCCCCCGTGTCGCCGTTGACAGCGGTATACACCACCCGCTGGCCGCTGCGATGGGCCAGCAGCCACACGGGCATCAGAGTCATGGCCGTCTCCGTGGAAAAGCTCCCGTCAAAAAAGTCCACCTCGGCGTTGGAATACTTGCATTGCCTGTCAAATTCCTTTTCCCACGCCTTCCGGGCGTAATCCGTCAGGCCGTGGCGGTACAGGCCGGGGTCGGTATCCGGAGCCTCGGCATAGAAGCCGCACAGATAGGCGGCGTGGAAGGGCCGGGCGTTCCGCACGGAAAAGCCCAGCTGCTGGGCGGTTTCATCCTCAAAGGATACCGAGGCGTCATAGATCACGTCGCTGACCGCCACGCTGCCCACGGCGTCAAAGGCGTATTCGTCCGTGTAGTTGTAACGGGCGTCGGAATGATAATGGGTGGCCGTGCCCCGGGTCACGCCCTGGGCCTGGCCCTTGTACTGCCAGAAAGGAATATAGACCGGACGAAAATGCTCCACGGTCTCCTGGGCGGCAAAGTCCTCCGGCGCGTAGCGGGCCTCCTTCACCCGCTTGCGGTAGATCTCCTCGCATTGCTCCCGGGTGACGCGGAAGGGCACGATGCGGTCCGGACGGCGGATGCGGGTGAGCTTCTGATCCAGTATCACGTCCGCCCCGCAATAGCTGCAAAAGCTGGTCACGGCAGTCTGGGACGTGTGCACCGCCGCGCCGCATTGGGGGCAGCGATACTCCGCCGCGTCCATCAGCCCGTCCGCCGCGTTTCGGGAAGGATCGTCGATCTGGCCGAGGTCATAGGCGCTCCCGCAGCTGTCGCAGCGCATTTTCCCCGTGCCGATATCATAGCGCAGCCCGCTGCCGCAGCCGGGGCAGCCAAAGCGCAGGCCATTGGTCGGGCGGTCAAAATCTGCCATGGAAATTCCTCCTTTGGGAAAAAGATAAAAAGGAAAAACGAACGGGAGCCTTCTCTTTCAGTTCTGCGCCCCGCGCTACTGCCTGCGGCAAGCGCGGGTTTCGGATGGCGATTGTTGGGTTGTCCATGCGTGAACTCCGAAAGAGAAGGCCCCGTTCGTCCTTTCCCCTCACGCTTGCAGCATCTGCCGGAAAAAGGACACGCCCCGCAGCAGGTTTTCCACGCTCAGGCGCTCGTCGTAGTTGTGGGTGCGGGCCAGTTCCTCCGGCGGCAGGATGAAGGGGCTGAAGCGGTACACGTTTTTGCAGATCAGCTCCATCCTGCGGGAATCGGTGCCCCCCGCCAGCAGGCAGGGCACGATGGGCACGCCGGGAAAATGCACCTGGATGGCGGTGGTCAGGGCGTCCCAGCTGGGACCGTGGGCGGGGCTCACCGCGCCAGGCTCCTCCAGCACGGATACGGAGAGCTGGATGGGCGTTTTTCGCAGTCTGCGCTTCACCCGGTCCAGCAGCCTTTGGGTCTCGTCCCCGGGCAGCACGCTGGCGGAATAATGCAGGGTGGGCACGTCGCGCATCAGGGCGTCGCCGTGCTGCTTCCACAGGGAAAGCTGAGTCTGGGTGATGGCCCGGCCCATGGGCGTGCGTCGCAGGCCCATGAGCAGAAAATGCCCCAGCAGGTGGGTGTTGCGCAGGCACAGGCGGGCGGCGCGGTCCATCAGGGGCCCCATGGCGGGCAGCATCATATCTGTCACCGGGGCGCACAGCCGCACCCGGGGCCGAATACGCCCAATGCGCACGGCGGACCGGGCCAGCCGTTCCATGGCGCGCTCGCCCTCGCAGCGCAAAGTAAAGAGCAGGCGGCCCTTTTCACACACGCCCACGTAGGCGGCGTCCTGCCGGGCCAGAGCGAAGGGATGGGACACGTTGCCGCCCTCATCCAGCACGAACACCGGGCGCACGCCCCGGCTTTGCAGGATGCGGGCCATGGCGGCCATGCTGCCGCCCCGGGTCTCCTCATCGCAGGAGAAGGCGAACCATAAATCGCTGCCGGGCTGCCAGCCCTCCCGGAAAAGGCCCTCCGCCGCGGACAGAAGGGCGATCAGGTGCCCCTTCATATCGGCTGCGCCACGGCCATAAATGTAGCCGTTCACCACCCGTCCGGCGAAGGGCGGATGGGTCCACCGGCTGGGATCCCCGGCGCTGACCACGTCCAGATGGGCGCAGAAAACGATGGACCGGGCGCTTTGGCGGCCCGGCAGGTGGATCAGCAGCGCGCCGCCGTCCACGGTTTCGCAGCTGCCGTAGGAAAAGGTCAGAGGAAAAAGCTGCCTGAGCAGGGTGTGCAGCCGCTGAAAGCTCTTCACGTCATCCCCCGAGATGGCGGGCTGCATGATGGCCAAGGACAGCGCGCGCACGGCGGCGTCCTTATTCATATCCGGCTGTGTCAAGAAAAGGCCTCCACAATCATGTATATGCTGGAAAAAAACAGGAAACAAAATTATATTCGCTGCCTTCCCCCGATATCCTGCCCCGCGGGCGAAAAAGAAGCTCCTCTGCCCCTCGTCCCGACAAAAAACGCGCAAAACCGATTGAAACCAAGGCCCTTGTGTGCTATACTGTGTGAGTATAGTACAATTCTGGAGGTCGGCAGGGGCATGGACGCTGGCTGGACGGTGATTCACCTGGCGCGCAGCGAGCAAAGCGCCCGGGAGATCCTGCGCTTTTTGCAGCAGGAGAGCTTTCTGGCGCGATATCGCCGGATCACGGCAAAGAACGGGCAGCGGGATTGCTTTGAGATCCTGGTGCCATCCGGCGAAGCCGCGGAAGCCCAGCAGCTGCTGATCGAAAATAATCTGCTGCGGTGAAGGCCGCGCACGGGAGGTAACCTTATGTCTCATATAGCAGTTTTGACCAGCGGCGGCGACAGCCCGGGAATGAACACGGCGGTGATGGCCATCGCCCGCACCGCGGACATGCTGGGCATGTCCCTGATCGGCATTGACCGTGGCTACAACGGTCTGCTGGGCAAAAATCCCGATAAAGACTTCATCAAGCTTTCCCTGGAAACCGCGCTGGACATCGCCGATCTGGCGGGCACTCAGCTGCGCACCGCCCGCTGCCTGGAATTCAAAAACCTGGAAGTGCAGCAGCGCGCGGCCCAGCTTTTGCGTGAGCGCGACGTGCGCGGCGTCATCGTCATCGGCGGCGACGGCAGCTTCAAGGGCGCCCAGGCCCTGTGCAGGCAGGGGATCCCCTGCATCGGCATCCCCGGCACCATCGACAACGACCTGCCCTACACCTCCATGACTTTGGGCTTCGATACCGCCGTCAACGTATGCGTGGACGCCGTGCGCAGCATCCGCGCCACCTCCCGCTCCCATGACCGTCCCCACGTGGTGGAGGTGATGGGCCGCCATTGCGGCGATATCGCCCTGGAAACCGCCACGGCCACAGGC
The DNA here is from genome assembly GCA_902781945.1 of uncultured Eubacteriales bacterium. Lineage (GTDB taxonomy): Bacteria > Bacillota > Clostridia > Christensenellales > Aristaeellaceae > SFMI01. Next base: position 26,727 of record CACZLE010000029.1, read on the forward strand.
GCGGAGATCGTGCTGTGCCCCGAGGCCAAGCGCTGGCATATTGAAGAGGTGGCCAACCGGCTGCAGCGCCACATTGACCGCGGCGATTACCGCAGCACCATCGTGGTGGCCGAAGGCGCCTGGGACTGGATGGCGCCCTTCGACGTTTCCGCTTACCTCAACGCCCACGGCGTCAGCGTGTTCCCCGGCGAGGAAATCAACGCCCACCGCATGGCCCAGGTGCTCAGCTGCATGTGCCATATGCCCGACGGCTCCTCTCCCGAGGCCCGGCACACCGTCATCGGCTACACCCAGCGCGGCGCGCGGCCCACGGCCCGCGACGCGGCCTTCGCCTTTGAGGCGGGCGTGCGCGCGGTGGACCTGCTCAACCGCGGCATCGGCAACCGCGTCATTGGCCGCAAGGCAGGCCGCGTGTTCGACGAGGACATCGACAAGGCCCTGCGCGCCCGCCGGCCCTTCAACCGCGTGATGTACAACGTGATCAACGCGCTGTAAATTCGGGGGTTGACACCGCCGCATAACTATGCTACAATCCAAACGTTTCCAAAGTAAACTTTCAGAAAGGAGGCTGCGCCATGACCATGATCATCAAATTTGCAATCGCACGGGTGAACTATGCCTGCGCGCAGCCGCCTGCCAGATAAAGCCGGTTTATTGACCGGTGAAGAAGGCCGTCTGCGTTTTGGGCGCGGACGGCCTTTTTGCGTGTCTGTTTTTAGGAAAGGAATGGGAAAATCGATATGCATTCGAGAAGACTCCGCCTGATGGGGCGGCTGATCGCCCGGAACCGGGGCTTGTTTTCCGGGGCGGCCCTGTGCACCCTGGCGGCGGTGACGGCGGATTACTGCACACCCCTGCTGCTGGCGGAAACGCTGGATCATTACCTCAGCGGTCTGCCCAGCGCCATGCCCGCCTTCGTCAACCGCTGGGTGGACGCCCTGGGCGGACCGGAATACATGGCCCGTCATCTGTGGATCGTGGGCTTGCTGCTGGTGGCCCTGAGCTGTCTCAGCGGCCTGAGCAATTTTCTGCGGGGCCGCTGGCAAAGCCAGGCGGGCGAAAACGTGGCCCGGGATCTGCGCAGTCAGCTGTACGACCATATCCAGCGCCTGCCCTTCAGCTACCACGTGAAGGCGGAAACGGGCGATCTGGTGCAGCGCTGCACCAGCGACGTGGACACCGTGCGCAAATTTCTGATCAACCAGCTCATGTCCATCCTGAGCGCCATCCTGATGATCGCGGTGGCCCTGACGGTGCTGTTGCGGCGCAACGCCCGCCTGGCCCTGTACAGCATGATCATGGTGCCCGGGCTCTTCCTCTTCGCCTACCTGTTCTTCAAATGGGTGGTGAAGGCCTTCCAGGCATCCGACAAGGCCGAGGGCGCCATGAGCGCCGTTTTGCAGGAAAACCTGACCGGCGTGCGGGTGGTGCGGGCCTTTGGGCGGCAGCGGTACGAGGTGGAAAAATTCAAGGAAAAGAGCCTGGATTTCAAGGAAAAGACCTATCGCCTGTGCCGGCTGCTCAATGTCTATTGGTCGGTGAGCGACGGCATGAGCATGCTGCAAAGCTGCCTCACCCTGGCCGTGTGCGTGATCTTCGCCGTTCGGGGCGAAATCACCGTGGGCACGCTGGTGGTGTTCACCAGCTTCATCGGAAAACTGCTGTGGCCCATCCGGCAGTTGGGCCGCATCCTCAGCGACGCGGGCAAGAGCTTCGTCTCCCTGGAGCGCATCGACGAGATCCTGCGCCAGCCCGTGGAGCCCGAGGAGCCGGAGGCCGTCAAGCCTCCGCTCCATGGCGACATCGTGTTCGATCACGTGTCCTTTGGTTATGACGGCCAGCGGGACGTGCTGCGCGATATGAGCTTCACCATCCCCGCGGGCAAGACCGTGGCCATCTTAGGTGCCACCGGCAGCGGCAAGAGCAGCGTGGTGCACCTGCTGCAGCGCCTGTTCGCGCCCCGGTCCGGCAGCATCACCATTGGCGGCGTGGACATACAGACCATTGACCGCAGCTACCTGCGCAGCCACGTGGGCCTGGTGCTCCAGGAGCCCTTCCTGTACAGCAAGACCCTGCGGGACAACGTGGGCATCGCCCTGCGGGAGCCGGAGGCCGCCGCCATCGAGCAGGCCGCCCGGGACGCCGCTGCCCTGGGGTTCATCCTGGACAGCGAAAGCGGCTGGGATACCCTGGTGGGCGAGCGGGGCGTGACCCTGAGCGGCGGTCAGAAGCAGCGCATCGCCATCGCCCGCACGCTGATGAAGGACAACGACATTCTGATCTTTGACGATTCCCTGTCCGCCGTGGATACCGAAACCGACGCGGAGATCCGCCGTGCCCTGAAGGAGCGCGGCAAAGATACCACCACCATCATCATCAGCCACCGCATCGTCACCCTGTCCCAGGCCGATCTGATCCTGGTGATGGAGGATGGCCGGGTGACCCAGCAGGGCACCCACCGGGAGCTGATCGCGAAGGACGGCCTGTACAGCCGGATCTTCAACATCCAGACCGCCCTGGAAGCGGAATTCCAGGAGGAGGTGAACTGAATTGCAGCAGGAAAAGGATTATACCCAGAAATTTGACCTGTCGCTGTGGCGAAAGCTGCTGCGCTACGCCCCGCGATACAAAAAGCACCTGGCGGCGCTGGCCTTCTTCATGGGCGTCAACGCCCTGATCGACGTGGCCTTTCCCCTGCTTACCAGCTACGCCATCGACCACCTGATCACCGATAACGGAGCCGCCCCCACCTTCTTCATGTCCCGGGCGGTGGAGATCGCGCAAAAGCTGCTCCATTGCCCGCCGCTGACGGCCTTCATCGTGCTCTACGTGCTGCTGGTGGCGCTGTCCGTGGCCACGATTTACGTGTTCCTCTATCTGGGCAGCGTCATCGAGGTGGGCGTATGCTACGAGATCCGCAGCCAGGGCTTCCAGAAATTGCAGGAATTGCCCTTCAGCTACTATGACCGCATGCCCGTGGGCTATCTGATGAGCCGCATGACCAGCGATATCCAGCGCCTGGCCGAGACCATCGGCTGGAGCCTGCTGGACCTGTGCTGGGGCGTGGTGATGCTGCTGATGTGCTCGGCTACCATGCTGTCCATCAATTGGAAGCTGGGCCTGGCCGTGATGCTGGTGCTGCCGCCCCTGGGCGTCATTTCCGTATGGTTCGAGCGGCGCATCCTCAAGGCCTGGCGCAGCGTGCGCAAGACCAACAGCCGCATCACCGGCGCGTTCAACGAGGGCATCATGGGAGCCAAGACCACCAAGACCCTGGTGCGCGAGGAAATGAACATGGAGGAATTCAGCGGCATGGCCCAGGAAATGCGCAAGTCCTCCGTCCGCGCCGCCTCCCTCAACGCCCTGTATCTGCCCATCGTCATCTCCCTGGGCTCCATGGCCACCGCCTGGGCCCTGTGGCAGGGCGGCAGCCAGGTTCTGACGGGCGCCATGAGCCTGGGCGTATTGCAGGTGTTTGTCAATTACACGGTGCAGTTCTTCGAGCCCGTGCGCAACATCGCGGGCGTGTTCAGCGAAATGCAGAGCGCCCAGGCCGCCGCCGAACGGGTGATGACGCTGCTGGAAACCGCCCCGGACATCGTGGACAGCCCCGAGGTGATCGCGGAATTCGGCGACGCCTTCCATCCCAAAAAAGAAAACTGGCCCGAGATCCGCGGGGATATCGATTTTGAGCACGTGGATTTCAGGTATCAGGAGGGCGAGCAGGTTTTGAAGGATTTTAACCTGCGCGTGAAGGCCGGGGAGACCATCGCCCTGGTGGGCCCCACCGGCGCAGGCAAATCCACGGTGGTCAATCTGATGTGCCGTTTCTACGAGCCCACGGCGGGCGAAATCAAAATCGACGGGGTGGATTACCGGAAACGGAGCCAGCTGTGGCTGCAATCGAATCTGGGCTACGTGCTTCAGGAGCCGCGGCTGTTCAGCGGCACCATCCGCGACAACATCCGCTACGGCAAACTGGACGCCACCGACGAGGAGATCCGCCGCGCGGCCCAGCTGGTCAACGCCGAGCCCTTCATCCTGCGCATGGAAAAGGGCTACGATACCGACGTGGGCGAGGGCGGCAGCCGCCTGTCCACCGGCGAAAAGCAGCTGATCTCCTTCGCCCGGGCCATCCTGGCCGATCCGCGCATCTTCGTGCTGGACGAGGCCACCTCCTCCGTGGACACCGAAACCGAGGTCGTCATCCAGAACGCCATCGCCCGGGTGCTCTCGGGCCGCACCTCCTTCATCATCGCCCACCGTCTGTCCACCGTCCGCGCCGCGGACCGCATCCTGGTCATCGAGGACGGACAGATCCGCGAAATGGGCGCCCATCGTGAGCTGCTGCGGCAGAAGGGCGCTTACTACAAGCTGTACATGAGCCAGTTCGAGGAGGAACGGGCGCAGGAGATTCTGGGAAGCTGATGCTGCTTCCCGTATTAAAGCAAGAAGCTGAAAAACAGAAATTTGACGGGGAAGGGGTACGCTTCTCTTTTGAGTCAAAAGAGAAGCAGAAAACCTGCGTTTGTCGCCGTAAAAGCAGCTAACGCAATGAGAAACAAAGTCGTAGTCCACCGCTTCCGGGCAGCCAGCTTCGCTGGCGTGCTGTGCGCAAGGCGCACAGCGAAAACCGGCGTCAGGCCGGAGAAAATGAGTAAACTCATTTTTCCGGACTGTCGCCGGTTTTCTTATGCCCGGAAGCTCTCGCTACGGCTTTCAAGTTACAGGCGCAGATTGTTTGTTGTTGTTATCAAGCCGGTTCGCCCGCTGAGGTCCAGGAGAAGAATTCTCCTGGCGCAGAGGCTTGGAGGCCGCGGAGGCCTCCAACGTCTCCCCTTGCCAATTTCTGTTTGTCTGTCTCCCCAAATCAAGGCACATTCATCTTTTCATTCTTTGCTAACTCCCGCCGCCTGATACACCTTTTCCATGGCCCGGTTTTTGATCCGCCGCAGGCCGTCCCGGCTGGTCACCGCCGTGCCGGGATAAGCCAGGGCGAAGGCTGCCAGCACCTCGCTGTAGCTCTCCCCGCCGATGACGTGGCGATCTATCACCAGCCGTTCCCGGTCGCTGAGGGCCCCGCGCCAGGCATTGACGCTGCGGCACACCCAGTCGCATTCCCCCATTTCGTCCTTCAGCCGCCGGATGTCCCCGGCCATTTCCTGCATATAGGCCGGGCGATATCCGGACAGGAACCGCACTGCCATCCGGGCCGTGGGGTCCCCCGTGCCCGTGCCCCGGGGCATATCCAGGCCGCGCCCGGGCAGCACGCTGTCCTCCACCAGATGCTCCCGGGCCCTTTCCAGCTCAGCCTCCGCCCGGGTGATCTCCACCTGCAAAAAATCCCGCCGCGCCGCGCAGCGCCTGTAATCCGTCAGCATCCGATCCACCGTATCAGCCCGCATTCCTGCCTCCCTCCTGCCATGCGTCGCGGCGCTGCACGCAGTTTTCGCAGCCCACGATCTCCCGCTCTTTCCAAACATACAGCCATTCGCATATCTGCCCGCACACAGGGCAGCGGGGCTCCGCCTCCGGGGCCCCTTCGCCCCATCGCTCCATCCGCCGGATCTCCGGCGCGTCCAGCATCTCCATGGGCTCACTATACCCCGCCCGCGCTTCCCCCGTCAACCAACGATTCTTGACAAATCCCTTCAAAAATTGTACCCTGTATAAAACCTTCTTTTCCAATCCGAAAAAAGGAGTTTTGAGTATGTGGCGCTTGCTCACTTTCGCATTATTTTCCATCTCGCTTTTGGGCTCCGTTTACGTGGCCTTCCGCTTTCATAAGCTGGATTTCGTCAAAGCCCTGGCCCACCGGCATCCCGTGCTGGCCTGGCTGCTCAGTTTTTCGCCGCTGGTCCTTTCTGCCTGTTTCTTGACCTTCAACACCTTCACCGCCGCCACGGTCCTCATCCATTTCGTGCTCTTCTGGGCGATCTCCGATCTGGTGGGCCTGATCATCCGCAAATGCGCCCGCCGCGCCTTCCGCCGCTATTACGCCGGTCTGGCCGCCCTCGCGTTCACAGTGATCTGGCTGTCCGTGGGCTGGTTTTGCGCCCATCATGTCTTTCTCACCCGTTACACCTTCGCCAGCGACAAGCTGTCCGCCCCCCTGCGCGTGGCCCTGGTGGCGGATTCCCATCTGGGCATCACCCAGAACGGCGTCACCTTCGCCCGGAAAATGGCGCGGCTGGAGAAGGAAAACCCCGACGCCCTGCTGCTGGCGGGGGACTTTGTGGACGACGACACCTCCAAGGAGGACATGCTGGCCGCCTGCGACGCCCTGGGCCGCTTCTCCGCGCCGGTGTATTTCATCTACGGCAACCATGACAAGGGCTATTACAATTACCGCAATTTCACCACCCGGGAGCTGGTGGAGGCCCTGGAGCGCAACAGCGTCACCATCCTGGAGGACGCCGCCGCCCTGCTGCGGGAGGATGTGTACGTCATTGGCCGTCAGGACCGCACCGCCTGGGGCCGCGCCTCCATGCCCGCCCTGACGGCGGCGCTGGACCCCGCCAAATACATGATCCTCCTGGATCACCAGCCCAACGATTACGCCAATGAGGCCGCGGCGGGCGTCGATCTGACGCTCTCCGGCCACACCCACGGCGGCCACCTCTTCCCCATGGGCCAGATCGGCCTGCTCATGGGGTCCAATGACCGCCGCTATGGCACCGAAAAGCGAGGCAATACTCAATTTGTCGTCACCAGCGGCATTTCCGGCTGGGCCGTCCCCTTCAAAACCGGCTGCTGGTCGGAAACCGTGATCATCGATATCATTCCCGAATAGTTTTCTATAACGATTGAAGATGAGAACGGACGAAGGCGTTCTCTTTCGATGCCCGAAAGGGATGTTGCGCTGATGGCGATTGTTGGGTTATCCATGCCGCATCCCGAGCGCGAAGCGTGAGGGTCAGAGCGAAAAATGGAGAACTCAACCGCTCCCGGCACACGGCAGTGTGCGTCTGCGCAGCAGACATAGGCCGATAGGCCCGGGAGCGCGCACAGGACAGCCTTCGCAAACGCTGACGCTCCGCCCCCGTTCGTTCTTCTCATCAGCTTAAGAAAGAAGGCGTTTTCATGATTGATATGACCCCCTGGCAAACCATCGCAGCCCAGCGCATCCATGACCGGCCCGACGCCCCCGGGCGCATGCAGGGCAAGGTGGCCCTGATCACCGGCGCGGCCCAGGGCTTCGGCCTGGGCATCGCCCAGATCCTCCACCGGGAGGGGGCCGCCGTGATGCTGGCGGATTACAACCTGCCCCTGGCCCAGAAAGAAGCAGAAAAAATGGGTAATCGCGCCCAGGCCGTCTATGCGGACGTATCCCGGGAAGCCGACGTGGCCGCCATGGTGGGCCGCACGGTGGAGGCCTTTGGCGGCATCGACCTGCTGGTCAACAACGCAGGCATCGTGCGCTCCGGCTCCCTGCAAGCCCTGGAGGCGGCGGATTTCGAGCGCGTCACCGCCGTCAACTACACCGCCTTTTTCCTGTGCGCCAAGTATGTTTCCGCCGTCATGCAGGCCCAGCACGAGGCCGATCCCGCCTGGTCGGGGGATATTGTGGCCGTCAATTCCAAGTCCGGCCTGGTGGGCTCCAACCGCAATTTCGCCTACGCGGGCTCCAAATTCGGCGGCATCGGCCTGGTGCAGTCCTTCGCCCTGGAGCTGTGCCCCGCCCGAATCAAGGTCAACGCCGTGTGCCCGGGCAACTTCCTGGACGGCCCCCTGTGGTCCGATCCCGAAAACGGCCTGTTCGTCCAGTATCTGCGGGCGGGCAAGGTGCCCGGGGCCCAGACCGTGGCCGACGTGCGCCGCTTCTACGAGGCCAAGGTGCCCATGAACCGCGGCTGCCTGCCCGAGGACGTGGGCCGGGCCGTGCTCTACTGCGTGGAGCAGCAATATGAAACCGGCCAGGCCATCCCCGTCACCGGCGGCCAGGTCATGCTGAGCTGATCAAGGAAGCTATTCATTTTTCGCGCCATCCGTGGTATACTATCCTTATCCTGTTTCAAGAGGTATTTTTTACATGGTCCAGCAATTTACCCTGCAAAACGGCCTGCGCGTCATCGCGGAGCCCCTCCCCCACCTGCGCTCGGTGTCCATCGGCGTGTGGGTGCGGGCGGGCTCCATCCTGGAAAGCCCCGAGCAAAACGGCCTTTCCCACTTTATCGAGCATCTGGCCTTCAAGGGCACGGCCCGGCGCAGCGCCCGGCAGATCGCCCAGGAGATGGACGCCGTGGGCGGCTATCTCAACGCCGCCACCAGCAAGCTGTCCACCACCTATTACGCCAAGGTCATCGACGAGGACCTGGACCTGGCCGCCGACATCCTGGCGGACATCGTGATCCATCCCGCCTATGACGAAAAAGAAATGAACAAGGAGCGCTCCGTGGTGCTGGAGGAGATCAGCATGACGGACGACAGCCCGGAGGACGTGGCCTACGATCTCATCGCCGCCGCCATGTTTGGCGATCAGCCCCTGGGCCGCACCATCCTGGGTCCCCGGGAGATCATCGAAGGCTGCTCCCGGGAGGACATTCTGGCCTATCGCGCCCGGCATTACAGCCCCATGAACGCCTGTGTGGCCGTGGCGGGCAATTTTGAGATGAACCAGCTCCGGGAGATCCTGGAAAAGCACTTCGGTTCCTGGCAGGGCAGCGCGGGGGAACTCTACCCCGTCAACCTGGTCAACCGCGCCCCCGGCGTCCTGACCGCCGACAAGGACACCGAGCAGGCCCACGTTTGCCTGGGCTACAACGGAAAAGAGCTGGGCAGCGACGACGTGTACGCCATGGCCGTGTTCAACAGCGTCCTGGGCGGCGGCATGAGCAGCCGGCTCTTCCAGCGCATCCGGGAGGAGAGCGCCATGGCGTACAGCGTCTATTCCGCGCCCTCCGCCTATCCCCATTGCGGCGATTTTACGGTCTACGCCGCCGTATCCCCCAAGAACGTCCGGGCCGTGGTGGCCGAAATCGACGACGAGATCGAAAAGCTGTTAAAAGACGGCATCACCGACGAGGAATTCCGCATGGCCAAGGCCCAGCTAAAGGGCGGCTTCATCCTGGGGCAGGAGAGCGCCTACAACCGCATGAACGGCATGGGCAGCAACCTGGCCCTGCTGAACCGCTACATCAGCACCGAGGAGACCATCCGCCGCATCGAAGCCGTCACCCGCGACGACGCCCAGCGCGTGGCGGAGGAAACCCTGCGCGGCCCCCGCAGCGAGGCCTATGTAGGCAAGAAAATCACCAAATACTTGAAATAATTGGAGGCTGCCATGGATCGTCTGGATGAAATTTTCCGCATGCAAAAGGCCCTGAACGACGACATCATCGCCCGCCGCCACCTGGAGGGCATCAGCGATACCGAATGGATCCAGAAGCAAACCCTGGCCATGCTCAGCGAGATGGCCGAATTGCTTAATGAAGTCAACTTCAAATGGTGGAAGAATCCCAAGCCCGTGGACGACCACGCCGTCAAGGAAGAGCTGGTGGACATCCTGCACTTCTTCGTCAGCATGTGCCTGCGGGCGGGCATGACGCCCCAGGAGATGTATGATATTTACATGGAAAAGAACAAGGAAAACTTCAACCGCCAGCTGGGACTGAGCAGCAAAGAGGGCTATAAAGCGCCCTGAAAGGAGCCGCCATGAAGATCTTCATTTCCGCCGACATCGAAGGCACCACGGGCATCGCCCATTGGAACGAGACCGAAAAGAACCATCCCGACTGGAAGTACTTTGCCGACCAGATGACCCGGGAGGTGGCCGCCGCCTGCCAGGGCGCCATGGACGCGGGCTGTGAGGATATCGTGGTCAAGGACGCCCACGATTCCGCCCGCAACATCGATCCCCGGGGCCTGCCGGAGTGCGCCCGTCTCCATCGCGGCTGGGCCGGTCTGCCCGGCTCCATGATGATGTGCCTGGACGGCAGCTTTGACGGCTGCGTGTTCACCGGCTATCACAGCGGAGCCAGCTGGGACACCAGCCCTCTGTCCCACACCATGAACCTGGGCAACTACTACGTCCTCATCAACGGCCAGCGCATCTCCGAAATGACCATCAACGCCCTCCTGGCCAGCTATTACAAGGTTCCGCTGCTCTGCGTCACCGGCGACAAGGGCATCTGCGACGCCGCCAAGGCCGCCAACCCCAACATCGAAACCGTAGCCGTCAACGAGGGCTGCGGCAACGGCGTGCTGTCCATCCATCCCGATCTGGCCGTCCGCCGTATCCGCGAGGCCGTGGCCCGCGCCCTGCAAAAGCCCGACCTCTCCGTCATGCTCTACCCCATGCCCGAGCATTTTGACGTGCAGATCTGCTACAAAAAGCACCAGTCCGCCCTCAGCGCCTGCCAGTATCCCGGCGTCCGCCGCGTGGACGACACCACCGTGGGCTTTGAGACGGACGACTACCTGGAGGTCCTGCGGGCATTCAAGTTCATTCTGAGTGATTGACGGGAAAAGGGATACGCGCTTTCTAAAACTGCTTATATTAAAAAGATCCTTCGGCTTCTCTTACGCTCCGCTCAGGATGTCATCGTTTGGTTGCGATATCCTTGCTTATTGGCAAAAATAGCTGTAAAACAGCCAAGAAACAATGGATAAAGAACCGATTGATGTCATCCTGAGCGAAGCGCAGCGGAGTCGAAGGATCTTATTCATTCAAATGCTTGTCAAGCCGAACTTACTTTGAGCCTTCACCGCATCCCCTTATTTCCCCAGCAGCGGCCTGGAAATGTGCTCGTTGCACCATTCGATCACCGGGCCCATGCAGAAAGCCGTCAGGATGGTGCCCACGCCCGCGATGGCGGTGAGCTCCTGGAAGGTCTTGCCCGACAGCAGGAACAGCACGCTGCCCAGCAGCACGCAGATCACATCCGTCAGGATGCGGCAATAGCGAAAGCGCATCTTGTGCCAGGTTTCGCTGATGATCAGCGCCACGGCGTCATAGGTGGAGACGCCCAGATCGGCGGTGATGTACAGCGATCCCATGGCGGACAATCCCAGCAGGGCCACGGGCACCAGCACGACGCGCAGGGCCATGGAGGGAGCGGGGATCAGGCCGCACAGGGTCTTGTAGGTGAATTCCACCACATAGCCCAGCAGAAACATGTTGATCAGCGTGGCCAGGCCAATATAGTGCCGGTCCGCGATCAGCGCGAAGGTCAGCAGCAGGGCGTTTAATATCACGTACAGAGTCCCAAAGGAAATGGGGATCATGGCGTGGGCTCCGTTGACGAAGCACTGAAAGGGATCCACGCCAAAGGCGATAAACTGAAACAGTCCGGCAAACATGCCGCCCACCAGCACGCCCGCCACGCTCATCAAAATCCTTCTCGTTTTCATTCCGCGATCCTCCCGGTTTTCACCGCCATCCGCTGGCCGCCCTCATTCAGCTCCTGGTCCACCAGCCAGTATTGGCCGTTGGTTTCCAGATGAATGGGACCCCAGGTGGCAAAATCATGGGGTATGCCGTATTGCTCCAGCTGCTCCCGGGCCTCGGGCGTGTTGTAATAGCTATGGGTAAAGAAGCAGTATTCCGGATCGATGTTCTCCAGGAATTCCCTGTACACGCTGTTCAGCCCATGATGGGGAAACTTGAACAGGTCGGCCTTCAGGTCGTGGGTCTGGGCCACATAGAGCTGGACCGAGGCGATCAGATCGGCGCACAGCAGGGCGGAGCAATCGCCATATTTGACGCGCAGCATGGCGCTCATGGGGTTGGGGTTTTCGTACTTGGTCTGGCAGATCACTTCCATCTTCGCCCCGCCAAAGGGAAAGGTGTAGCCGTCGTGGACGATCAGCACGGGCACCCCCGCTTCCTGCAGGGCCTTGACGGTCTTTACCTGGATCACGTCCGGGCCGGTGTAATCCACCGGGAACACGGTCATGAACAGGTCCACCGGATAATCCTGCAAAATCTGGATCATGCACCCCAGATGATCGTCGTGGGGATGGGTGTTGTAGGCCAGGTCGATGCGCTCCACGCCCAGGGCCTCCAATTGCTCCTTGATGACGGGATAATCGTTGGCCTTGCCCATATCGCACAGCATGGTAAAGCCTCCGCACTGCAAAATCATGCAATCCGCGCCCAGCAGCGGACACACGTGAAGCTGAAAAGTAGGCTCGCCTTCGGCAAAATCCTCTTTTTCGCCCGCGCGATAGACTCTTTTCACATTTTCCGCCTGACCGCCAAAGGCCGCCAGGCACAGAACCAGCAGCAGCAAAATGGCAACGGTCTTCTTCATGCTCACAGCTCCTTGATTTGTTTCTGATTGACGATCCTGTGCAGCAGGTACAGGGCGAACGCCGCGCCCAGCCCCTCGCCCACCGGCAGAGCGGACGCCAGGCCCACCTCGCCAAAGAGCTTATCCAGCAGGAACATCAGCGGGATGTAGAACACCAGCTCCCGCACAAAGGCGTGCAGCAGGGTGGCCTTGCCGTTGCCCATGGCCTGCATACAATAGGAGGCGTGATAGTTGGTCATCTGCACGGGAGAGGCGACGCACCGGATGCGCAGGAACAGCGCGGCATAGGCCACAGTGACCAGGGCGGTTTCCGCGTCCCCGGTCTTGGTGCTCAGGAACAGCCGGGAGGCCGGATCGGCAAAGAGCTGGAACAGCAGGATGCACAGGCCGGACACGATCAGCCCCACCTTGCGGGTCAGGTTGATGGTCTTTTTCATGCGCTCGTGATTGCCGGCGGAATAGTTATAGGCCACAATGGGCATCATGCCCTGGCACAGGCCCACGTTGATGGCGTTGGGGATGCGCTCCACCTTCATCACGATGCCCATGCCCGCCAGCACCAGGTCGTTGTGGGCGGCGGCGATGATGTTCACGCAGATATTGGCCAGGTCAAACAGGCCCGTCAGCAGCGCCGAGGGCACGCCCACGGAGAACACGCTCTTGACGCTCACCCGGTTCACAGCCCGGGCATGGCGAATGCCCAGGCTCAGGGGCGCTTCCCGGCCCGCCTTTTTGTAGGCCCACAGCAGATAAGCGCAGGCCGCCATGTTGGACAGGGTGGTGGCCAGGGCCGCGCCCGTCACCTCCTGACCCCGGGGCAAAAGCACAAACATGAACAGCGGGTCCAGGGCCACGTTCAGGATGCCGCCGCCGCTCAGGCCGATGCTGGCCTGGGTGGAATAGCCCGCGTTGCGCAACAGATGCGCCAGGGCCAGGGACAGGATGGAGGGCAGGCTGCCGATGACAATGACGATGAGGGCATAGCTGCGGGCATAATCGATGGTGGCGTCCGACGCCCCCAGAAAGCGCAGCACGGGGTCCAGGAAAATGCCGATCAGCGCGGAATACACCACCGCGATGGTAACGGCCCCGTAGACGGGAAAGGCGCTGACGCGCTTGGCCTCCTCCTCGTTCCCGGCGCCCAGCAAGCGGGCCGTCAGGCTGCCGCCGCCCACGCCGAAGAGGTTGGAGAGAGCCACGTTCATCATCACCATGGTCAGCGTCACCGAGGTGGCCGCCATCATGTAGCTGTTGCCCGTCCTGCCGATGAAGAAGGCGTCCACCATGTTATAGATCAGGTTGACCAATTGGCTGATGATGGTGGGCACGGCCATGGTGTACAGCGCCTTGCCCACCGGGGCCGACGCGAACAGTTCACGCTTGTCTAATTTTGCCTTAGTCACAGGGTTGTCCTTTCTTTCCGGAAATCCAAGGTACTTCCGGCCTCTCCAATGCGCAAATCTCCCGGGGGATCGTCAAGGGGCGCACCCCTTGACTTTGATCCGCAGCGGCGACCTGCGCGGCGCGAGGACAGAAAATTTCAGGAGGGAGCGCAGACGACCGGATGAAATTTTCTTTCCTTGCGGTTTTTCCGCCCGGGAGCCCTGAAAGGGCGAGAGGAAAAACCGTAACCGCGGGAGGAAAGCCTTTTCCTCCCGCGGCCATTCAGCGCCAGCTGAATGGAAACAAAAAACAAGCCCCGTCACACGAAGCGGGGCTTGTGATGCATGCGCCTTAGGCTTCCTTAGCGATCTGGGCCAGCTGGGCGAAGGCTTCCGCGTCGTTGACGGCCAGGTCGGCCAGCATTTTGCGGTTGACTTCAACGCCCTTCTTTTTCAGGCCGTTGATCAGGGTGGAATAGTTCATGCCGTTCAGGTGAGCGGCGGCGTTGATGCGGGTGATCCACAGGCTGCGGAACTCGCGCTTGCGCAGCTTACGGCCGGTGTAGGCATAGCGCAGGGAACGGCGCACCTGTTCGCTGGCGGTACGATACTGCTTGGATTTCGCGCCAAAATAGCCCTTCGCCAGCTTAAACACCTTGCGGCGCTTTTTATGGGCGGTAACAGCCCTCTTGATACGTGCCATGGTAAATCCTCCTTGCCGGAAATGGGCTTATTTGTACGGGATCAGCGTGCGGATGGTGGCCGCTTCGGCCTTGTTCTGCAGCACGCCGCCCTTACGCATGTGACGGATGCGCTTGGTGGTCTTCTTGTTGAGGATATGGTTGCAGTTCATGCTCTTGTGCTTCACCTTGCCGGTCTTGGTCAAAGAGAAACGCTTGGCTGCACCACGATGGGTCTTTTGCTTGGGCATGGGGTTTCCTCCTTCCGGAAATGATTCAGCCTTCCGAATTCTGGGGTGCGTTTTTCGGGGCCTTCACAGGTTTATCCGCCTTGGGGCCCAGGATCATGATCATGTGGCGGCCATCCAGCGCGGGGCGCTTTTCGACCACGGCCACGTCCTTGGTGCGCTCGATGAAATCCTGCATAACCTTAAGACCTATCTCGCTGTGCGTGATCTGCCGTCCGCGGAAGCGGATGCTGACCTTCACCTTGTCGCCGCCCTGCAGGAATTTGACGGCGTTCTTGGCCTTGGTCTGCACGTCGTTTTCCTCAATGGTGGCGGAAAGCTGCACTTCCTTGACGGAAATCGTCTTCTGATTTTTGCGCATTTCGCGCTCGCGCTTGGACTGCTCGTAGCGATGCTTGTCGTAGTCCATCAGCTTGCACACGGGGGGCTGGGCATTGGGCACGATCTTGACCAGGTCAAGCTCGGCCTGCTCGGCCAGCTCCATGGCGCGGGCAATGGGCAATACGCCCAGCTGCGCGCCGTCAGCGCCGATCAGCCGGACCTCGCGGTCCCGGATTTCCTCGTTGATCATCAGTTCAGCGGCTATGGGGATGCACCTCCATCATGGTTCCGGTTTTTTCATGGAATAGAAAAAGCCGACGGATGAAACCACCCGCCGACATACTGATCTTGTATCATCGGATGCCTGCACCGGGCGAAACGACATTCGCAGGGTGAGGAGCGGGCGGCTCCTGCTTCATGCAACGAATATTATAACAAACAACCTCCGCCCTGTCAAGGGGCAAACGGCATTTTTTTACTGTCCCATTTCCACCAGGATCACTTCCATCTCCCGGTCCATTGTCAGCGCAAAGACCGCCTGCCCGCCGCTGATCTCCATTCCCGGCAGCGCCGCCCCGGCCAGGGCCTCCGTCGGCACGCTGAACCGGATCTGTCCCCGGATATCCAGCAGCCGCCCGCCTTTCTCAAAGCCCATCAGCAGCCATTTTCCCTTTTCCGTCTCCGCCTTCACGATCACCAGGCTGCCGCCGGGCACGTCCCCCGCGGCGCTGGCCGGGGCGATCACCGTCGTCCGCGCCTCGCCCTCCGCGTATCCGCACACCGGGCATGCCCGCGCTCCGTCCAGCTCCACCAGGGTGCAGCCCACGGCGCTGCTTTCGCCGCAGCGGCGGCAGATGGCGCTGTGCGTCCCCGCCATGGCAGGCGTCCACGCCCCAAAGTCATGCCCCAGGGCGGAGGTCCTCCGCTGCTCCGTCAGCACCTCGCCGCACATACCGCAATGGCTGCCCGCGGTCAGCCCGGACCGGGTGCAGGTGGCCGCCACGGCAGCGTCCGTCACGGGCGTATGCACGTGCGCCCATTCCACAGGCTCCGGCGCGGTCAGCCTCGGCACCACCTCCTGTGCTACCAGCACCTGGTTGCACACGCTGCAATGCTTACCCTCCGTCAGGCCCGTGCTGGTATAGGTGGCGGGCACAGCCGGGTCGATCACCTCCGTATGCCCCAGCGCTTTCTTCTCCACATAGGTGGTGTAATCGCACCGGGAGCAGGTCTGGTAGGCGTCCCAGCCGATAGCGGTACAGGTGGGAGCCTGGGCCGCGTGGTCGATCAGGTCATGACCCAAGGGTTTTCCATATTCCACGCCGCAGGTTTCGCATGTAGCCTTTTCCGTGCAAGTGGCCGTGCCACCGCTGTGGGCGGCGGTTTCCGTCTCGCCGCAGCCGCGCTTACAGCTGCGGAAATGGTTTACGCCATCCCCGGCATCCACCC
The DNA here is from genome assembly GCA_902781945.1 of uncultured Eubacteriales bacterium. Taxonomy (GTDB): domain Bacteria; phylum Bacillota; class Clostridia; order Christensenellales; family Aristaeellaceae; genus SFMI01. The sequence continues at coordinate 43,061 of CACZLE010000029.1, forward strand.
AAATGTTCCAATCGTGGCCCAGGGCGCTGCGTGTGATCGCTTCGGCAGTGGTCGGGTTTTTGCCCTCGTCGTCCGTAAAGACCATGCCGCAGCCTGGCTGTTGGCAATAATAATATTCATAATTGCCATCCGCAGTACAGGTAGGCTCTATGGCGCGCACATACAGCAAGTCGTGTCTCAGGGTCTCGCCATATTCCTGTCCGCAGATTTCGCATATGGCTTTTTTCGTGCAGGTGGCCGTGCCGCCGCTGTGGGCTTCGGTTTCCATTCTGCCGCAAACGCAGCTGCGGGAATGGGTGCCGTCCCCATTGTCCTGCCAGTCGCCGTAGGTATGAGACTCCAGGAAGAAATAGGTGTCGCAATGATAGCAGTACGGCTTATGCCCGTTTTCGCCGCGATCCTCATACCACATCTCATGCTCGGGGATGCTGCCGTAATCATGGTCGCACTTTTCGCAATGGGGCTGACGCCCGCAGGTGGACGCCCACCGGTCGTAATGCGCTTCCGTGGTGGTCGCGCCGCAAGTGCATTCGCCCTTGCAGGTATTGTCGTCCACATAGGTCCAGCTGTAGCTGTGGGGTGCCTCGTCTTTCCGCTCGGTGCAGCGGGAGCAGGCGTAGTAATGGGTGGTATCGCCCTGGGTCCAGGCGGTGGCCCAGTCGTGATCCAGGGGGGCTCCGTATTCCTGGCCGCAGATCTCGCAAACCGCCTTCTCCGTGCAGGTGGCGGTGCCACCCTTGTGCGCGGCGTATTCGCCGTATTCCGCCTTGCACTTTTCACAGACGGCTTTGGCGATGCAGGTGGCTGTACCGCCGGAGTGGTCCTCCCTGCCGAAGAGCCCATCGCAGTGATAGCAATTTATCTTGTGCTGTTCGTCAGTTTTATACTCATACCAATATTCATGATCTAAGACTTCGCCGTAATACTCTCCGCAGTCCTTGCACTTGCGGGGATAGCCGCACCAATGACTGCCGTTCCAGACGTGCTCCACTGTGGTCTCCGCGCCGCAGCCGCTGCGCCTGCAGGTGCGCTTGTGGTTTTGATCGTCTACCTTCGTCCAATTTCCCCAATCATGCAAACGTATTTCATTTCTCCAAGTACAGCCTTCGTTGGTACAGGCGAAATAATCGTAGGTTTCATCATGGGACATGGTAGTAGCCCAGTTGTGGGGGGCCCATTCGCCGTATCTACTATTGCAGCCCTCGCAAATCGCGTTATCGTAGCAGAGGGCCGTGCCGCCAAAATGATCCTCATACGTGTCATAACCACAACCCGAGCAATAAACATGATGCTGGTTATCATCATACCAGCTGCTTTCTAATTCATACTCGCTGCAATTGGGACATTGACGATAATTATCCGACGCCTTCGCCCCCTGCATGGACGTCAACACCATCACCAGCGCCACCAGCGCCAGGGCAAGAAACATTTTCTTCATCTTTCCATCCTCCTTACCGTTTGTTCCGAGCCGGGCAGGTATAAATCGGCGTTTTCTCCGCACGTTTCTATAAACCAATATAGCATAAAAAATAGGCAAAACCGCGAGACTTACAGAATTGTAAGCCTGCGGCTCTCAGTCTGTCGATTTCAGGTTTATATATCCTCCAGCGCGTACCCCTCGCCCCGCTGGAAACCCACCCGAACGGGAGCCGAAGCGCCGTCCAGCTTTTTATTGAGGCGGGAAACGGTGGTGTGCAGGGCGCTGTGATCCCCCGCCGAGGATACGCCCCATACGGCGGAAAACAGCGCATCCCGGGAAATCATTTGATGGGGATTTTGCAAAAGCGTAAGCAAAATCAAATATTCCTTTTGGGTGAGCAGCAAATCCCGGTCGGCAAAATACGCGGTCCGCTTCACCGTGTCCAGCCGCAGCCCGGCATGGGAAAGGAAGCGCTTTTTTCGTCCCGCAGCCCGCAGCCGGGCTTCGATCCGGGCCAGCAGCACCCCGATATCATAGGGCTTGGACAGGTAATCATCCCCGCCGGCGCGCAAGCCTTCGATGATCTGCTGGTTTTCCCCCAGGGCGGAGAGAAACAGGATGGGAATATCATACTGGGCCTTGATTTGCCTGCACAGCGCCAGCCCGTCCGCGTCCGGCAGCATAATGTCCAGCACGATCAAATCAACGTCGTGGGTTTTGAGCATTTCCAGACAGCCGCGCCCTGTATCGGCCTTTAGTACGGCGTAATCCTCCATCACGAGCGCTTCGGCATTGATTTCCATAATATGAGGATTGTCCTCCACCAGCAGGATGCAATAACTCATGATTTTACCTCCTTGGGAACGGTAAAGCGGAATATGCTTCCCTCCGGCCCGGTAGAAGCCAACGACAGTTCGCCGCCGTGCAGGCGCACGGTGTCCGCACAAATGGAAAGCCCCAGTCCCCGGCCCTCATCGGTGGAATAGCCCTTTTCAAAGATGTGGGGCGCATCCTCCGGGGCGATGCCGCTGCCGGTGTCCGAAACGGATATTTCCACCTGGCTCCCATTGTCTTTCGCGTCCACGGTGATCTGCCCGCTGTCGGTGTGGCGGCTGGCGTTGACGATCAGGTTGATAAGCACCTGCAAAAGTAATTCTGCGTTGCCGTGAAGCTGGGCCGCGCTGTCATTGTGGAAGATGAGAACATTCTGTTTTTTGTCGCAAACCGGCGTCATGATGGCAGAGGCGCTGCGAAACAGCTCGTCGATTTTCACGGCGTTCATTTCAGCGGTTTTCGCCTTCCCGTAGGTGTAATCCATGAGCTTGGAAACCATCTCCGCCAGCCGATCCGCCTCGCTGTGGATGGTTTCCAGGCGCTCCGGCGTTTTTTCGGAAAGTTGGTCGCGCAGCATTTGCCGCTCGATCAATTGGGCGTAGCCGGAAATGACGGTGAGGGGCGTTTTCAGCTCATGAGCCACGGTGCGCAGGAAATCGTTGTTGGTGGCGTTCATCTGCAAAAGCAACTCGTTCCGCTGGCGCTCTTCCTGGAGTTGAGCCATTTGCCTGCTGATCTTTTCATTGTTCACGATGGCCAGCAGCAGGATGCACACCAGCATGGCCAGCGGCGTGATGCCAAAGTGATTGACGGAGGAATTGCTGCCGGTGGCCATGCCCTCCCGGATAAGCATGAAGGTGAAAAAGAGGATGGCAAGAAGCGCGATGCCCTCCAGCGCGCTGGGCCTCTGCTTTCGGAAGGAAAGGAACAGGCGGAGCAGGAACCAGAGGGCGAAAGGCAAACAGGTGTAATAGCAGATATGGCACAACAGCACCAAATCATGAGTATCCAGAATAAAATGCAGCGCTGACAGGACGAGGCACAGGCAGGCAAAAACCAGCAGCGGCTTTTTCCCCGCGGATCGCGGGAAGAAAGCGGCCATCAGGAACACTGTCGCCATGGGAATCCAGCTCACGTCCAGAATCACCAGGCGGTATTCGATAGAAAAGCTGATGTCTGCGGGCAGCAGATGCTGCACAAAGAAGAACTGGTTCCGCAGGGCGATGATCAGGCAGCACAGCGCCAGCGCGGCGTATTCCCGGTTTCGCTGGAAAGCGGCGCAGAACAGGAAATAGCAGCACAGCATCAACAGCCCGCCGCTGATCGTCATGGCGTTCAGGCTCAAGCCCCGCTGGTATTCATCGATATTTTCCGGGGTAGAAATCAGGGTATGCTGAATAAACCCGCCGTCATTGTGCATATAATTGGCGTATTGATAGAGGATCTCCGTTTCTCCGCTGTCATCAAAATACAGCGGCAGGGTAACATACCGCCCCTTTGGGATCGCCTGGGCAGGGTCATCCGACACATAGCCGATGCTACGCACCTCTTGCCCGTTCACAAATATGCGGGTGCTGTAATCAATGGAATAGGAACAGAGGGAAAGATAGGTATGGGGCTGTGCCTGGATACGCAGCCGCCAGGTGCCCTTTGTGGCATTCAAAGGGGCGTCGTTGTCCTTTTCCGGAGCGGAAGCGGGATCGGCAAACAGATCTGGGGAAAGGAGCTGTCCCGGATAATAATCCCAATGATTGACCAGATGATAAACGTCGGCGGAAAAATCCACCTCCCGCGCGTCCAGCACGCCATCCTGAGGGTATAATCCGGGAAACTCCGTTTGCACCCGGCCTTCACAATACAGCAGGAATGCCACCACCAGCAGCAGTGCCAGAGCAGGCAGTAGAAAACGCCGCAGGATACTTCCTATTTTCTGCTTGTCCATGGTGCGCCCTTCCTTTTTTCAATAACTTTCTCTTTCCATTATACACAAAAAAGAAGGAAATTTTGAATCTTTCAAAAATGTAAGTTTCGGATCGTTTCAGGCTGTGTCACACAGGGGACGGTTCTCCGTGTGATCATCCCCCTCAGTATCTCCGACTCCCGGTCTGCCTTTCATCGGTCACGTCGTAGAGCCGCAGGCCCTTTTCTTCGATATACCGCCGCTGATAATGATACAGCAGGTCTCTCTGGCCGTACCAGCGGTCATTTTGCGGATCGCCGTACAGGGCGGCCAGCTCCTCCATGTCCGGCAGCGCCTCGTAATACGCCTCGTCCAGGGCTTCCATCTCGGCCATGGTTTCGTCAAAGGGCTGCCCCTCCAGCCGGGCGATGTTCTCCGGCGTCAGGGACAGCAGCAGCATGCGCTTTTCCATGGGATGAAAGCCCTTTTCGAGCCAGGACGCCTCGGACATATACGCCTGCCCATTGATCAGCCCTTGGACCGTGGCGGGCAGGACGTCAAAATCCCGCTGGGAAAACCGCACCGCCTCCAGGCTGATGCCCCGGCCCTCGCTATGCGGGACAAAGCACCGGATATTTTCCATGCCATGCTCCCGCAGCAGGCTGACCAAAGCGGCGGCATCCTCCGCGTTCTCGTGGGTCAGCGGGATGCCTGCGCTGAGCTCAAAGCCGATTTTCAAGGCGCAGTCGATCATGCGCACCAAGTACGCGAAATCCCCCTTGCGCCCCGCGAACCGGTCATGATAGTCCTCCAGGCCGTAAAAGGTGAAGTTCAGGCGCTTCACCCCGGCCTGCCGGATCTCCCCCAGCCACGATGCCAGCGCCGCACCCTCCCGGAACCTCACGCCGTCCATTTGCAGCATCTCCGCAAACACGGAGCCGATGCGCCGCAGGAAGTCCAGGGCCTCAAAGAGCCTCGGATGATCCATGCTGTACCCAAAGGAAAAATGGAATTGAAGCTCCGGCCTTTCCTTTTTGATCCAATCATAAAACCGCCCCGCGTAGGCCTGGCTTCGTTCATAATCTGCGCCCACAGGGTGCCCATCCCAGCGCAGCAGGCAATAGCGGCAGCGGTTATAACAGGGGACGCACAGCGTCTGCACCAACACAGACGCTGTGCGCACATTTTGCTTACTCATCCTTGGCCCAGTAGAGCACCGCGTCCACGGCCCGCTTCCAGCCGTGCAGCAGCTGCTCCCGCCGCTCCTGATCCATGGCGGGCACGAATTTCTTTTCCACATGCCAGCCGTTGGCGGTCTGCTCCAGGCTGTTGTGGACGCCCACGGCCAGGCCCGCCAGCAGGGCCGCGCCCAGGGCGGTGGTCTCCAGCACCGCGGGGCGCTGGATGGATACGCCCGCGATGTCCGCCTGGAACTGCATCAGGAAATTGTTGGCCGTCGCGCCGCCGTCCACCCGCAGGTTTTCGGGCTTCTGGCCGATGTCCTGAGCCATGGCCTCAAACAGATCGCGGCTCTGATAGGCGATGCTCTCAAGACCCGCCCTCACGATCTGCTCCCGGCCCGTGCCGCGGGTCATGCCAAACAGGGTGCCCCGGGCGTACATGCTCCAATGGGGCGCGCCCAGGCCCGTGAAGGCGGGCACCAGGTACACGCCGTCGCTGTCGGGGATGGAGCTGGCGATGGCCTCGCTCTCGCTGGCCTTCTTGACAAATTCCATTTCGTCCCGCAGCCATTGCACCGTGGCGCCGCCCATGAACACGCTGCCCTCCAGGGCGTAGGTGGGCTTGCCGTTCAAGCGCCAGGCCATGGTGGTCAGCAGGCCGTTTTCCGACAGGCGGAATTCGTCGCCCGCGTTCATCAGCATGAAGCAGCCCGTGCCGTAGGTGTTCTTGGCCATGCCCTTTTCAAAGCAGGCCTGGCCGAACAGCGCCGCGTGCTGGTCGCCCGCCATGGCGGCCACGGGGATCTCGCACCCCAGGATGCTCTCGTCCAGCATGCCGATCACCTCGGCGTTATCGATGACCCGGGGCAGCAGCTCCCGCGGGATATCCATGATCCTCAGCAGCTCGTCGTCCCAATCCTGGGTATGGAGGTTGAAGAGCATCGTGCGCCCGGCGTTGGTGGCGTCGGTGACGTGGGGATGGCCCTTCACCAGATGCCAGGCCAGGAAGCAATCAATGGTGCCGAAGCACAGTTCGCCCTTCCGGGCCCGCTCCCGCACGTTCAGGGCGTCCAGCAGCCACTGCAGCTTGGTGCCGCTGAAATAGGCGTCCGGCACCAGGCCGGTCTTTTCGCGGATCATCTCCGCGTAGCCGTCCTTCACCAGCTTTTCCACATAGCTGGCCGTACGGCGGCACTGCCACACAATGGCGTTATACAGCCATTTGCCCGTCTCCCGTTCCCACAGCAGGGTGGTTTCCCGCTGGTTGGTGATGCCGATGGCGGCGATCTCCTGGGGATCGATGCCGGTGTTGCGCACAGCCGTCCGCAGGGATTCGATCTGCGTGCTCAGGATGTCCGCCGGATCGTGCTCCACCCAGCCGGGATTGGGATAATGCTGCTTGAATTCCTGGGCCGCCGAGCCCACCATATGTCCCTCGGTGGTAAAGATGACCGCGCGGGAGGACGTGGTGCCCTGATCCAGGGCCACAAGATACCGCTTATTCATGAAAAAATACTCCTTTCGGAAAAACATTGCTTTCTTTTCCATTATTGTATCACACCCTGGCCCATCTGGCAAATATTTTCCCATAAAAAAGCGGAAGGCCGAAGCCTTCCGCCATGGAATTTGGATTACTGGATGCGAATGCCGTACATGAACGCGTTGTCCTTGCTGCAAGTACCAATGACCAACATATCATTGTAGACCGCGGGGCTGGCCTGCACCTCGCCGCCCAACTCCAGGGTGTTGACCACCGCGCCGGTGAGGCCGTTCAGCAGATACAGCCGTCCGTTCATATCCGCCTGCACGATCCAGCCCTTGCCGTCCTTGTTGTACACGGCCACGGGGGAGGAAATGGCGGTGGCGTTCAATTCGCGCTGCCACACCACTTCGCCGGTCAGCTTATCCAGGGCCAGCACGGTGGCGTGCTTGCCGTCGCCGGTCATGTTGACGGTGAAGATGGCCAGGTCGCTCAGCTCGTTCTGGCCGATCAGGGGGCTGGCCTTCAGGCCGCTCAGCTGATCCTTGTTGTACACGCACTTGATCTCATAGCTCCACACCTCTTCGCCGGTCAGGGCGTCCAGGCGGCGCAGGGTCACGGGCTTGTTGTTTTTCAGACGGGCATAGGCGGTGTTGCCGGTATAGAGGCCCAGATCGCCGTTTGCGTCAAAGTCCAGGGCCAGGGCGGCGTCGGTATTGTCGCCCGTGTCGATGGCCCACACGGTCTTCATGGTGTTGCTGTCCACGCAGGTCAGGATGCCATGGGTATCGGCGGAGTAGATATAGGGACCATAGGCGGCCACGCTGGTCTCCGCGCCCACGTCCTTCTCCTGCTCGCTCTTGGCCTTGACCTTGAGGAAGGACACGTTCTTGTTGATGTTCAGGCTGGGGCTGTCGGTCACGGTGCCGTCGTCGTTCAGGAACTTGAAGTCCGTGTTCATGGCCACGGTGTAGATCAGGCCGTTTTCACCGGCGATGATCAGGGAATCGCTGCTGCGGTCAAAGATCGCGCTGCCGTCGAAGGCGCCGTTGCTGGCGTACTGATCCTGCTGATTGCTCTTGCGTCCGTTCAGCAGCATGATCTCCTTGCCGTCCAGCAGGCTGAATACCCGCAGGCCTATGTCGCCGGTCTTGTTGGGCAGCTTCGATATGGCCTGGCCAACGGCCAGATAGGGATACCCCTGGGGATTGACGGCCACGCTGGATTTCAGCGGATAGCCCACGTTGATGGCGTCGCGGGTGGGCTGGCCGTCGTTCAGATCCAGGAAGTGGATCTTGCCGTCCAGGCCGCCGAAAATGACCTCCTTGAGCACGCTCACGTCGCGCTTTTCGTCATAAATATTCATCCACAGGGTGCGCTGTTCGGTCATCAGCTTGATGATGGAGGGCTGGCCCGTCCAGCCCACGCCGTACAGGGTGCCGCTGTCCGCGGTGCGCAGGCTGCCCAGCTCGTATTTCCATTCCACGCTCAGGCTTTCCTGCTGCACGTCCACGGTACCGTAGGCGGCGTTCTGGCGGAAGTTGCCGCCGCGGAAGGCGGTCACGCCGTTATACAGGGAATAGGTCTCCGGCGCGCCCATGCTGATGCTCTCGGTGCGGTTCAGGGTGTCCGTCACCTTCTTGCCCGCCGAATAGACGGTCTCCACCAGGCCCAGCTTCTTGGGATCGGTATTTTCGGAGCCGGTCACCTCCAGCTGCGGCATGGGAGACGGGGTGGGCGTGGGCGAGGCGGTGGGCGTCGGGGTGGGGGTGGGCGTAGGCGTCGGCGTGGGAGTCGGCGTCGGGGTAGGCGTCGGCGTCGGCGTGGCCGTGGGGATGGGCGTAAAGGTGGGCGCCAGGGTCGGCGTGGCCGTGGGCGCCTGGGTGGGCACGGCTGTGGGGACCGGCGTGGGCGCTTCGGTCACTTCCACCACCGCCGCGGGGGCCTCCGTCACGGGGACCGGGGTGTCGGTGGGGACCGGCGTGGGGGTGGCTGTGGGTTCCGCCGTAGGCGTCGCCGTGGGAACGGGCGTCGGCGTGGCCGTGGGTTCCGGCGTGGGCGCGGTGACCAGCAGGGTCAGCTTCTTGTCCGACTGCCGCCAGGTATTGCCCTCCTGCACGGCGGCGTACACGTCGCCCACATACGCATCCTCAAAACGGATGGTCACCACCCAGGTGGTGTTGTCGTCGGGGTCCATGCACTGACGGGAGCTGGGCAGCAAATTGCCCTGCACGTCCGTGATGCCCACATCCTGCACCGCCTTGGTGGTGGTGATGCTGAACTGCATCTGACCGCCCACAGTGATGGAGGAATTGGCCGTCTGGAACAGGTGGACGTCCGCCGGGCTCGTATCGATGCCCAGCACGCCGGCCAGCTTGTCGCGCAGATCGTACACCGCGCTGATAAAGCCGCCGCCGTCCGCGGGGCGGTCCACCGCCTTGGGCAGGAACACCATGCCCGCGGCGAACAGCGCGATGACCAGCAGCAGGCACAGCAGGGCCGCCAGCCATCCATGGCCCCGGCCACCCTCGTCATCGTCGTAATAATCGTTATCCTGGGGATACAGATCCTCCCCCAGCTGGGAATCCTGGGCAGAATAGCGCGGCGGCTCGGGCGGCAGCTCTCCCGCGCCGTAAACCGGCACGTCCTCCTCCGGCAGGGTCTCAGGCTCCGGCTTGACCTCCTGCCGGGGCGGCTGGTCCGCGAAGGGATCAAAATCCAGCTCCTTGCCCGCGCCCACGGGCGGCATTTTCCGGGTGGGCTCGCTGCTCACATCCAGCTCCGCCAAAAAATCCTCCGATACCGGCACTTCCGGCCTCGCCGGGGCGGACGTTACCTCCTCCGGCTGCGCCGGGGCGGGCTCTTCTATGATTTCCGGTTCCTCTGGCATGGCAGCCGGTACGGGCGTTTTTTCCACCGGCAGGCCGCGATGGCGGTCCGAGCGGCGGCGGCGCACGTAGGGCGTCTGCTCCTGCGGGGTTTTGGGATCAAAATCATCAGCCATGCTGTATACTCCTTGAATCGTCGAAATTGAGGGAATACGAATTCAATATAATATTATAACAGCCCTTGCGCAAAATAGCAAGCTGCCCCGCTGACTTTTCGCCCGCCGATTCTTGCCGCAGCACCTTGTGAAAACCGCAAAAAAATGGTAAGATATGATGACCGCATTTGTGTGCGGAACGATTACGGCTTAAACGAGGAGCTTCTATATTCATGAAAGCAGATAAGCTATGCGTGCTGATCCCCTCCCTGGAGCCCGACGAACGGCTGCCCCGGTATGTGGATTCCCTGCTGGCGGCGGGGTTTGGCCAGGTGGTGGTGGTCAACGACGGCTCCGGCCCGGAATATCAGCCCATTTTTGATGAAATATCCGCCCGGGAGCGCTGCCGCGTGCTGGGCTATGAAGTAAACCACGGCAAGGGCTACGCCCTGCGCCACGGCATCCAATACATCAAGGACCGCACGGATTTTGACGGCGTCATCACGGCGGACGCCGACGGCCAGCACACCGCCCCGGACACCCTCAAATTGGCTGCGGAGCTGCAGGCCGACCAGAAGGAACTGCTGCTGGGCAGCCGGGATTTTTCCGGCAAGAACAAAAATATCCCCAGCCGTTCCCGCTTTGGCAACCGCATGACCAGCGGGGTGTTCAGGCTCCTGTACGGCAAATGGCTGCCCGACACCCAGACGGGCCTGCGGGCGGTGAGCCGGGCCTGCTACGGGGATCTGCTGGCCATCACCGGGGATCGCTTCGAGTATGAAATGAACATGCTCATCTATTTTGCCGTGCGCAAGATGGCCTTCAAGATCATCCCCATCGAGACCATCTACCTGGAGGAAAACAAGAGCAGCCACTTCCATCCCCTGCGGGATTCCTGGCGCATCTACAAGCTGCTGCTGGGCTCCTTCTTCCGGTACAGCGCCAGCAGCATCCTTTCCTTTCTGATCGATTACGCGGTGCTGAGCCTGCTGATGTTCTGGGTCTTTAAGGACAGGCCGGACATCACGCTGCTGGGCATCCCCTTCAGCTTCAAGGCCCTGGTGGCCACGCCCATCGCCCGGCTGTGCTCCGCCCCGGTCAACTTCCTGCTCAACAAAAAGTTCGTCTTCGGGGTCAAAAACAGCCGCGGGGCCGTGGGACGCTATATCGTGCTGGCCGTCCTGTGCCTGGTGATCACCACCCTGCTTTTCGGCTTCCTGGACCACTATGTGCACACCAACGTCCTGCATATCCTGCTCAAGATCGTCATTGACACCTTCATGTATATCTTCAATTACCGCATTCAGCGCGGCTGGGTTTTCAAGGAGAATCAGTAATGGCAAACGACAGACTTTCCCACATCCGCAATTTCTGCATCATCGCCCACATCGACCACGGCAAAAGCACCCTGGCGGACCGCATTTTGGAATTGACCGGCGTGTTTGAAAAGCGCGAGATGGTGGAGCAGATCCTGGACAGCATGGAGCTGGAGCGGGAACGCGGCATCACCATCAAGAGCAAGGCCGTGCGCATGAGCTACAAGGCCAAGAACGGCCAGACCTACGAGCTGAACCTCATCGACACCCCCGGCCACGTGGACTTTACCTATGAGGTCAGCCGCGCCCTGGCGGCCTGCGAAGGGGCCCTGCTGGTGGTGGACGCCACCCAGGGCATCGAGGCCCAGACCCTGGCGAATGTGTACATGGCCCTGGAGCACGACCTGGAGACCATCCCGGTGATCAACAAGATCGATCTGCCCTCCGCCGAGCCCGAGGCCGTGCGCCAGGAGATCGAGGAGGTCATCGGCCTGGACGCCTCCATGGCTCCCCTGACCAGCGCCAAGCAGGGCATCGGCATCGAGGACGTATTGGAGGCCGTGGTCAACCACATGCCCCCGCCCGAGGGCGACGAGACCAAGCCCTTAAAGGCCCTGGTGTTCGACGCCAAATACGACAACTACCGCGGGGCCATCTGCTATGTGCGCGTCATGGAGGGCCGGGTGTACCCCGGCATGCGCATGCGCATGATGCAGACCGGCGCGGAGTTCGACGTGGTGGAGACGGGCTATCTGAGCCCCGGCTGCGTGCCCGCCCAGGAGCTGCTGGCGGGCGAGGTGGGCTACATCGCCGCCAGCATCAAGGATCTGCGGGACACCCGGGTGGGCGACACCGTCACCGACGCCGCCCGGCCCGCCGACGAGGCCCTGCCCGGCTACCGCGAGGTGACCCCCATGGTCTACTGCGGCATCTATCCCGCCGACGGCGCGGACTACGAGAACCTCAAGGACGCTCTGGAAAAGCTGCGCATGAACGACGCGGCTCTGAGCTACGAGCCAGAAACCAGCGTGGCCCTGGGCTACGGCTTCCGCTGCGGCTTCCTGGGACTTTTGCACATGGAAATCATCCAGATGCGCCTGGAGCGGGAATTTGACCTGGATCTGGTGACCACCGTGCCCAGCGTCATCTACGAGGTCATCAAGACCAACGGCGAAACCGTGATGATCGACAACCCCACCAGCCTGCCCCCCATCACCGAGATCGCGGAGATGAAGGAGCCCTTCGTGCTGGTGACTATCTACACGCCCCAGGATTACGTGGGCACGCTGATGGATCTATGCCAGGACAAGCGCGGCACCTTCAAGGATATGCAGTATGAGGGAGGCCGGGTCAAATTGACCTACGATATCCCGCTCAACGAGGTCATTTTCGATTTCTTCGACGCCCTCAAGAGCCGCAGCCGGGGCTACGCCAGCATGGATTACGAGCTGAAGGGCTACATGACCAGCGACCTGGTGAAGCTGGACTTTCTGCTCAACGGCGATATCTGCGACGCCTTCACCATGATCGTGCACCGGGATCGGGCCTACGCCCGGGGCCGCAGCATCGCGGAAAAGCTGGTGGAGGTCATTCCGCGCCAGCAGTTCGATATCCCCATCCAGGCGGCCATCGGCGGCAAGGTCATCGCCCGGGAGACCGTCAAGGCCGTGCGCAAGGACGTGCTCGCGAAATGCTACGGCGGCGATATCACCCGCAAGAAGAAGCTGCTGGAAAAGCAGAAGGAAGGCAAAAAGAAGATGCGGCAGTTCGGCACCGTGGAGGTGCCCAGCGAGGCCTTCATGAAGGTGCTCAAAATGAACGATGATTGATGGGAGGACCCACAGAGATGGACGACAGAAAATCAGTTGCCAAGCAATCCGTCAAAACCGGCATCACCTTCGGCAGCGCCCTGGCCATGGTGATCAGCTATACCACCTGGCATTCCGTGGGCTGGGCCATCATTCACGGCCTGCTCAGCTGGGTGTACGTGATCTATTTTGTGATTCGCTATTAAAAAATCAGAGGGGCACATGCGCTACGAAGAAGCCGTAACCGCCATCAAAACCGCCATTCTGCAAAGCCAGTATGACGCCGCGAAATCCGTCAATGAAAAGCAGCTGATGCTGTATTTCAGCATCGGCAAGTACATTTCCGCCAATTCTCGGGGTGGATTTTGGGGCAGCGGTGCCATTGACGCCATCAGCGAGCAGCTGGATAAGGAATTGCCCGGGCTGAGAGGCTTTTCCGCCCGCAGCCTGCGGTATATGCGCACCTTTTACGAGGAATGGGCGTATCTGGAAAACGATCATAATTCGGAATCCGCCGGTGCCAAAATAGAGCTTGCAATTTGGCACCCGCCGGTGCCAAATTACGATGCTTTTCCCTTTGACGATTTTTTCGCCATCGGCTTTTCCCATCACCGCACCATTCTCTCCATGGTCAAGGATCCCCAGGAAAGGATCTTCTACATTCGGCGCTGCGCCGATCAGCGATACAGCCGGGAAGCCCTGAAAGCTGCAATCGCCCGGGATGAATTTCATCATCAAGCCACGCTCCCCAACAACTTTTTAACAACCTTTTCCGCGGCGGAGCAGGCGTTTCGGGCGGTTCACACCTTCAAGGACGAGTATCTGCTGGACTTCATCAACGTAGAGGAATTGGGCGTCCGAGACAATCAGGAGCTTGATGAAAGGGTTGTGGAAAACGCCATCGTCCATCACATCAAGCAGTTTATTATGACCTTCGGCAAGGATTTTACCTTTGTCCGGAATCAATATCATCTTCAGGCCTTTGGAGAAGATCAATACATCGATCTCCTGTTTTTTAACCGCGCGCTCAACTGTCTTGTGGCCGTGGAGCTGAAAACCGGCAAATTCAAAACCGCCTATCTGGGTCAGCTCTCCGCCTATTTGAGCATCCTGGATGAATATGAAAAAAAGCCTCATGAGAATCCCTCCATCGGCATCATCCTTTGCAAAGACATGAACAAAGCCTTTGTGGACTTCGTCATCCGGGATTATTCCAAGCCCATGGGCGTAGCCACCTACAAAACCTCCAAGGATATGTCCGACGAGCTGAAAAGGGCTCTGCCTGATATTGACGATCTCAAAAAGCTGCTGGATTCGACCAATGAATAAGTAAAGAAGCGCATGGAACCAAAATATACCGAAAAATTTGAATGGATGCAGAACCGGCTGGAGGAGCTCAGCGAAGCGGTGGGCCAGCCGGACGTGATGGCGGACGTGCCCAAGTGGCAGGCCCTTTTGCGGGAGCGCGCCCAATTGGAGCCCGCGGTGAATGCCTGGCTGGATTATCAGCGACTGTGCGCCCATCTGGCGGAAGCCCAGGAGCTGTGCGACGATCCGGATATGGGCGAGATGGCCAAAGAGGAATGCAAGCAGCTGGCTGAGCAGGAGAAGGAAGCGGCGGAGCGGCTCAAGCTGTTTTTGCTGCCCCAGGACCCCAACGACCAGCGCAACGTCATCCTGGAGGTCCGGGCCGGCGCGGGCGGCGACGAAGCCAGCCTGTTCGCGGCGCTGCTGCTGCGCATGTACATGCGCTACGCCGAGCGCAAGGGCTGGCAGGCCAGCGTTACCAGCATCAGCGATACCGAGCTGGGCGGCGTAAAGGAGGCCGTAGTCACCATCACAGGCCGTGGCGCGTTCAGCCGACTCAAGTTTGAAAGCGGCGTCCACCGCATCCAGCGAGTGCCCGTCACCGAGGCCGGCGGGCGTATCCACACCAGCACCGCCACCGTGGCCGTGCTGCCCGAGGCCGAGACCGTGGAGGTGGATATCCGGCAGGAGGACCTGCGCATCGACACCTACCGCGCCAGCGGCCATGGCGGCCAGTACATCAACCGCACGGACAGCGCCGTGCGCATCACCCACCTGCCCACGGGCACGGTGGTCACCTGCCAGGACGAAAAGAGCCAGCTGAAAAACAAGGAAAAGGCCATGAAGGTCCTGGCCAGCCGCCTCTACGACCTCTACCGCACCCAGGCCGACAGCGCCTATGCCGAAAACCGCCGCGCCCAGGTGGGCACCGGCGAGCGCAACGAGCGCATCCGCACCTACAACTTTCCCCAGGGCCGCGTCACCGATCACCGTGTGGGCCTCACCCTCTACAAGATCGACGCCATCGTGGACGGCGACCTGGACGAGATCATCGACGCTCTCACCGTTGAGGATCAGGCTGAAAAGCTCAAGGCGCTGGGGTGACAGGGATAGATACCGCAAAACAGAAATTGGAAAGGGAGAAGGAGACGTTGGAGGCCTCCGCACCCGGGGGCATCCGGTCCGCACTACGCTGAAAGCCTGCCACGGATTAACGGTGGAAAAAAACCCTCCTGAAATGTTCAATCAAAGCGGACAAGTGTAGTGCTTACCCTTGTTGACATTAACCATTTGCAACAAATTTTAGTTTAGCAAGGATTGAGAAATGTATATCGGCTTATCATCAGGATAGCGAATATTTGATTCTGAATTTAGTGATCGGATTGTAAATAAAACGTCCATCGCTTATTATGGCAGGATTCTGAGGCCACTTTTCCAAGAGCATTGCTCTATCTTGACATTGGCACTGGAAGAAATAATGCCAGGATGCGATTGAAAACGATTAGCTTGGTGCTTGCAAAAGCAGGCGGACGTATAAAACAATTTAGAGTAACCGAACCCATAAGGTGGGTATAGATGATGAATGCCTTCAAAGCGCAAGTTGAATAAATCATCTTTCGGAAAACAATCTACACATAACCTGACAACAAAACTGAGCCGTATTGTAAAATATAACTGCTCATCTTGCCTACATAACTTTTTTTGATACAATAATGTTAGCAGATAGAAAAAATAGACCATTTGCACCACTATTCAAAAGCAAACAGCGGAAGCGTATTATAGCGCTTCCGCTGCTTTCACTTATTCAAAATGTCACTATGTAAATGGAAGGCATAACATTGGAATATAGATGAAAAGTTATCATCGGATAGATCCAACCAGAAAGCAGATCGGATTGCAATCAGCGTTTCATTAACATCATTTTAATACAGATTACAGTCTATGCAAACATTCAGTGCTTTTACTTGAATTTCACCCGGAGAACGTGGCCGCCATAATCCGGCTAAAGCCTTATCCGCTGTTGTAATTATATCTTTTGATACACCTGCTTGATGCTCAAAAGCATAAGCTATTGTAGATCTATGTGATTTCGTGTTTAGATAATCGTTTTCAATCACCCGAAAGTATTACTCAGCCTGTGTGTAACTCAGAGAAAAGATGCTGTCCCGTGTTTTTTCCGCCTTTGGTATTTCATGCCACATTATCCTTTATTCAGACTATTATCAACTTCTGTGCGCTTGATAGCAGATCTTTCAATATCGCAAAACGCTTTACTACTCTCTGCGAATCAAGCGTACCCCAACATTTGACAAAGAACAATAATAATGGATTATATGCCATGAGCAACTGAATTGCAACAAAAAAACCACTTGCGAATGCAAGTGGTTTCATTGGAATCCGGCGGCGACCTACTCTCCCGGGCCGTGTCCAGCCAAGTACCATCGGCGCTGAAGGGCTTAACTTCTGTGTTCGGGATGGGAACAGGTGGG
>CACZLE010000030.1 GCA_902781945.1 uncultured Eubacteriales bacterium
TTGGAGGCCGCGTTGACGCCGCCGTTCAGCTCGTAGGCGATATTGTAGGTGCTCACCGGCTTGGTGTCGCTGAGGGTGACCTCGATCCGGGACACATTATATCCTTTAATTGTGCACGACTGCGCTTTATTGTCGTATTCTGTCGTATGAAAATCAGTAGTATAGTCCGTCACCTTCACATGGGTGATATACTTGCTGGAGTACTGAAGGAATAGCTTGCGGTTCCCAACACGCCGAGTATACCATTATCTACTTGTCCAACATAGACTTGATGGCCGGTTATGGATATCGATAAGCCATCGCAGGTTGTTGCACCATTATCCCATTGCTGAAGGTCGGTGAGTTTATACCTTTGACCGTTGTAGACAATATAGGGAGTGTAGTCGTTATTACTGGGACGTGTAAACGTAAAGGTCATCGTTGTTTCCGCCGCCATCGCGCCGGTTTCCGAAACAAGAGGCAATAAACAATTTGCATTATGCGTTGATCGGTTTATATTTCTCCATCAGCATCTCCCCCAGCATCTCCAGCTCCCGCTCCGGCTCCACGCCGCCATCGTACACCAGACCCACGGCGTAACGGGTGGCGGCGGCCAGCATCAGGTGCAGGGTGGCGGAGAACATTTCCTTTTCCGGGATATCGGTGCGCAGGGTGCCGTCCCGCTGGGCCAGGGCGTACATCCGGTGAAAGCGCTCCGCCAGCACGCCGATCACGGCCTGGTAGGGGCCCATCTGCTCGGCGGGTACGCCCGCGCTTTGCACATAGATGTTAAATAGCTGGTTGAAGCGCAGCAGATCCTTGCGGCTGCGGTACAAATCGATGAAGGAATGGAGAAAATTGGCGTAGATCTGGGCGGCGGTGCGGGTTTGATTGGCGCTCGCCGCGCTGTAATCGGGGGCCATGTACTGCCGCCAGGCGCGGGTGGCCGTGGCCAGCACCAGGGCGGGCTTGGTGGCAAAATGGCGATACACCGTGGCCACGCCCACGCCCGCCGCCGCCGCCACGTCGTTCATGGTCACGCTGTCGATGGATTTCTCCGTAAAGGCGCGAAAAGCCGCGTCCATGATCTGCTGCCTGCGCGCCTCCGCACGAAGGGCGTCCTTTTCCGGGTTATTGCTCATGGTATTTGATCCTCTCCAAGGCGGCCCGGCGCGGCCAGAAGGGAGATGGCCGGCCGGGTCTTGATTGTTGATGATAGACTATCTATCATCTTTGTTTACGATAGATATTCTATCATCTTCCATCGTATAATGCAATAGGACAGAAGATTTTTTTGCAATAAAAAAGCAGGAAGCATATGCTTGCCTGCTTTGGTGCGGCGGAAACCGCTTTGTGATCAATGATCAAAATGCGCCGAAACGTCCTTTAATTTTTCGATGATGGGCAGATGCTGGGGACACACGCCCTCGCATTGGCCGCATTCGATGCAATCGGCGGCCTTGCCGAATTTCTGGGTCAGGTTATCGTAATTGGTAAAATTGATGGTCCAGCCCTTTTCGGCCAGGTTTTCGCGCATATCTTCATTGTAGAGGCTGAAATACTGCGGGATGGCGATATGCATGGGGCAGCCGGAGGTGCAATAGGAGCAGCCGGTGCAGGGCACGGCGATCTGGGCGTTGATGATCGCCGCGGCTTTTTGGGTGAGCGCCGTCTCTTCTTCTGTCAGGGGCTGGAAATCCGCCATGTAGGACAGGTTGTCCCGCATCTGGTCCAGGTTGCTCATGCCGGAGAGCACCGTCATGACCCCGGGCAGGCTGGCGGCGAAGCGGATGGCCCAGGAGGCGGCGGACAGATCGGGCGCGGCGGCTTTGAACAGCCCCTCCGCCTCCGCAGGCAGCCGGGCCAGGGTGCCGCCCTTGACGGGCTCCATGACGATGACGGGCTTGCCGTGCTTGACGGCCACCTCGTAGACCTTGCGGGACTGGATCCAGGGGCTTTCCCAATCCAGATAGTTGATTTGCAGTTGGACGAACTCCATCTGGGGATACTTGGTCAGGATCTCGTCCAGCAGCTCCGGGGTATCGTGGAAGGAGAAGCCCGCGCGCTTCACCAGGCCCTGGGCCTTCTTTTCCAGCAGCCAGTTGAAGCAATCGAACTTTTCATAATGGAGATAGCTGCCCGCCTCGACGCCGTGGAGCAGATAATAATCGAAAAAACCCGCGCCGGTCTGCTCCAGCTGATCGCTGAAGATCCTGTCCCGTTCCTCCAGGCTGTTGAAAAAGGCGTTGTGCAGCTTGGTGGCCAAAGCAAAGGACTCCCGGGGATAGCGGTCCACCAGGGCCGCCTTCGCCGCCCGCTGGCTGGCAAAATCGTTATACATGATGGCGGTGTCAAAATAGGTGAAGCCCTGCTGCATGAACAGATCCACCATCTTTTTGAGCTGCTCCAGATCCACGCTGCTCTGATCCGCGGGATCCAGCACCGGCAGACGCATGAGGCCGAAGCCCAGTTTTTTCATGAGAATTCCCCTTTCATTGGCAGATATTTGATTATACCATATGGAATACAAAAAAGAAAAGGAGCCGTGAAAGAAAAAAAATCACCACTTGACAGGATTTGGGATCACTAACTATAATAAGAAATGGTTTTTGTTTGCTGTCAAACAACAGCTTTTTCTTTTTGTACGAGGTTGTTTACGAATGAAACAGTATCAGGTCGGCATCGACGTGGGCTCCACCACGGTGAAGGTGGTCTTTCTGGATGAAGAGCGGCGGCAGGTTTTCAGCCGCTATCGCCGCCATCACGCCCACACCCAGGAAACGCTGAACGAGATCTTGAAGGAGGCCCGGGAGCAATTGTCCCCCTGTCGACTGCGGCTGGCCATCACGGGCAGCGGCGGCATGGGACTGGGCAAGGCGCTGGAGATCCCCTTTGTGCAGGAGGTGGCGGCGGTGGCCGCGGCCCTGCGGATGGAAGCCCCGCAGACCGACGTGGCCATCGAGCTGGGCGGCGAGGACGCCAAGATCATCTATTTTACCGGCGGCCTGGAGGAGCGCATGAACGGCGTGTGCGCCGGAGGCACGGGCAGCTTTATCGATCAGATGGCGGCCCTGATGCAGACGGACGCCCCTGGACTGAACGCCGAAGCCGCCCATTACAAAGTAATTTATCCCATTGCCGCCCGCTGCGGCGTGTTTGCCAAATCCGATATCCAGCCGCTGATCAACGACGGCGCGACGAAGGCCGACCTGGCGGCCTCGGTGTTCCAGGCGGTGGTCAATCAGACCATCAGCGGCCTGGCCTGCGGCAAGCCCATCCGGGGCCACGTGGCCTTTCTGGGCGGCCCGCTGCACTTTTTGCCGGAATTGCGCAACGCCTTTATCCGCACCCTGAAACTGACCGACGAAACCGCCATATTGCCCGAAAACAGCCACCTGTTTGCCGCCATGGGCGCGGCGATGGCGGCGGAGGGCAAGGCCCGGGACCTGGACGACCTGATCGACGCCCTGGGCCGGGGCGTGATGCTGACCTTCGATTTAAAGCGCATGGAGCCGCTGTTTGCCTCCAACGACGAATACATGGCCTTTCTGCGCCGCCACCAGCGGGCGCGGGTGCGGCGGCAGGACATAGCGGACTATGCCGGGCCCTGCTATCTGGGCATCGACGCGGGCAGCACCACCACCAAGCTGGCCCTGATCGGCCAGGACGGGCAGCTGCTGTGGACCTATTATGCGGGCAACCAGGGCAATCCCCTCAAAACCGCCCTGAGCGCCCTGGCAGAACTGAAAAACAAGCTGCCGGAGGGCGCGTACATCGCCCGCAGCTGCTCCACCGGCTACGGCGAGGAGCTGATGAAATCCGCCTTTTCCCTGGACGAGGGTGAGGTGGAGACCATCGCCCACGTCACCGCCGCCAGCTTTTTCGACCCGCAGGTGGACTGCGTGCTGGACATCGGCGGCCAGGACATGAAGTGCATCAAGCTGAAAAACGGATCGGTGGACACGATCCTGCTCAACGAGGCCTGCTCCTCGGGCTGCGGGTCTTTCCTGGAAAACTTCGCCGTATCCATGGGCTATACCGCCCAGAGCTTCGCCGCCGAGGCGCTCTTTGCCCGGAACCCCCTGGACCTGGGCACCCGGTGCACGGTGTTCATGAACAGCAACGTGAAGCAGGCCCAGAAGGAAGGGGCCAGCGTGCAGGATATCTCCGCCGGGCTGGCCTATTCCGTGATCCGCAACGCCCTGTTCAAGGTGATCAAGCTCACCGACGCCGCCTCTTTGGGACGCCGGGTGGTGGTGCAGGGCGGCACCTTCCACAATCAGGCGGTGCTGCGGGCCTTTGAAAAGATCAGCGGCGTGGAGGCCGTGTGCCCGGACATCGCGGGCATGATGGGCGCCTTCGGAGCGGCGCTGATCGCCCGGCGGCACGACGCGGGCCAGGGCACCGCCATGCCCGCCCTGGACGAAGCGCTCCGATTGGAATGGAAAACCGCCACCACCCATTGCAACGGCTGCGAAAACCATTGCATGCTGACGGTGAACACCTTCCCCGGCGGACGGCGGCATATCACCGGCAACCGGTGCGAAAAGGGGCTGGGCAAGCCCGCCGACGCTGAAAAAGCGCCCAATCTGTCGGCCTACAAGCTCAAACGCATATTCGATTATCAGCCTCTGGAGAACGCGCCCCGGGGCGAGATCGGCATTCCCCGGGTGCTGAACATCTGGGAAAACTATCCCTTCTGGCACACGTTTTTTACGGAATTGGGATTCCGGGTGGTCCTGTCCCCCGTCTCCAGCCGGAAGCTGTACGCCCTGGGCATGGAAAGCATCCCCTCGGAAAGCGAATGCTACCCCGCCAAACTGGCCCACGGCCACGTGCAATGGCTCATCGATCAGGGGGTAAAAACCATCTTCCATCCCTGCGTGTTCTACGAGCATCAGGAGGCGGCGGGAGCGCAGAACCACTACAACTGCCCCATGGTGTGCGCCTATCCCGAAAACCTGAAAAACAACGTGGAGGACGTGAGCGCGGGCAAGGCCCGGTATCTGACGCCCTTCCTGGCCTTTACCGATGAAAAGGTGATTGGAGACAGCCTGGTCAAGCTGTGCCGGGCGGAATGGGATATTCCCGAAAAGGAGGTCCGCGCCGCCGAGGGAGCCGCCTGGCTGGAGCAGCATAACGCCAAGGCCGATATCCGCAAAGAGGGCCAAATGGCCCTGGAATGGATGGAAAAGAACGGCAGGCGCGGCATCCTTCTGGCGGGGCGGCCCTATCACGCGGACCCCGAGATCCATCATGGCATCCCGGAGATGATCGCCGCCTACGGCCTGGCCGTGCTGACGGAGGACAGCATCCCGGAGAACGGCGCGCCGCCCCGTCCCCTGCGGGCTAACGACCAATGGGTGTATCACTCCCGGCTGTATACCGCGGCCCAGTTCGCGGCGGAGCGGGACGACCTGGAATTGGTGCAGCTGAACAGCTTCGGCTGCGGGCTGGACGCCGTGACGACGGATCAGGTGAACGACATCCTGGAGCAGAGCGGCAAGCTGTACACCGTGCTCAAAATCGACGAGGTGAACAACCTGGGCGCGGCCCGCATCCGCGTCCGCAGCCTGCTGTCCGCCATGCGCATGCGGCGGGAGCAGGGCATCGTCCCCTGCGGCGCGCCTGCCCCCTACCGGCGGCAGGAATTCAGCAAAGAGATGTATTTGCAGGGCTACACCATCCTGGCCCCCAACATGAGCCCGCTGCACTTTGACCTGCTGCAGCCCATCTTTGAAAAGCACGGCTATCACCTGGTGATACTGCACAACGAGGGCCGCAGCGCCATCGATACGGGCCTGAAATACGTGAACAACGACGCCTGCTATCCCAGCATCATCACCGTGGGCCAGCTGATGGAAGCCGTGCTCAGCGGCCAATACGACGTGAACCGTCTGGCGCTGATCATGAGCCAAACCGGCGGCTGCTGCCGGGCCAGCAACTATGTGGGCTTCCTGCGCCGGGCCCTGGAGAAGGCCGGGCTGCCGCAGATCCCCGTGATCAGCCTGAACTTTAACGGCATGGAGAAAAACGGGGGCTTCCGGGTATCTCCCGGTATGCTGGCAGACGCGGGCAAGGCCCTGGTGCTGGGCGATCTATTGATGAAGTGCCTGCTGCGGGTGCGGCCCTATGAAAAGGAAAAGGGCGCGGCCAACGCCCTGCGGGAGAAATGGACCCAGACCATCCGGGAAGCCTTCTACGGACGGCGCAGATATGGCTATGCCGCCCTGTGCCGGGACCTGGTGGCGGATTTTGACGCCCTGCCAATAGATGAGGAAACGCGCAAGCCCCGGGTGGGCGTCGTGGGCGAGATCCTGGTCAAATACATGCCCCTGGCCAACAACCATCTGGCGGAGCTGCTGGAACAGGAGGGCGCGGAGGCCGTGATCCCGGATCTGATGGATTTCGTTCATTACGCCCTGTACAACCAGCAGTTCAAGACGGAGCATCTGGGCACCCGGTGGACGGGAAAATACACCAGCAGCCTGGGCGTGCCCGCCCTGCGGCGGTTCTGCAAGCCCGCCATCGATGCCTTGAAAAAGTCCCGCCGCTTTGAGCCGCCCATGCCCATCGAGGAGATCGCGGCCTTGGCTTCGCCCTTCCTGTCCGTGGGCAACCAGTACGGCGAGGGCTGGTTTCTGTGCGGGGAAATGGCCGAGCTGCTGCGCTCGGGGGTGAACAACATCGTGTGCATCCAGCCCTTCGGCTGCCTGCCCAACCACGTGGTGGGCAAGGGCGTGATCAAGCAATTGAAAAAGACCTATCCCCAGGCCAACATCGCCGCCGTGGACTATGACCCCGGCGCCAGCGAGGTGAACCAGCTGAACCGCATCAAGCTGATGCTGAGCCAGAGCAAGGCATAACGAAACGCCCCTTGAAAACCGCTTCAAGGGGCGTTGGCTTTTACCATTTTGTGATCATTTTGAGCAGGCCGGTGATTGTATACCCCACCACCAGATGATCGGTGGAATGGCACAAGGGACACACGCGCGTATGGCGATAGCGGACATCCCGGGGGCTCAGGCGGACGCGATACTGCCGGTTGAGGCAGCGCCTGCACAGATAATCCCCGTACTTTTTGCGGACGGGGCGCGCGCTCAGCATTCAATCACCTCCCTTGTTTCCATCATGAATAAAAAAAATTATACAACACAACTGAAAATATGTCAATCATTCCGTTTCACAGTCCGAATTTTACAAATGCAGCGCAGCCTTGGCCTGCCTTCAGCCCTTTTCCCCCGCGCCGATCTGGGACAGCAGCACCGCGCACAGCATCAGGGCGCTGCCGATCAGCTCCCTGCCGCTCATGATCTCCCCCAGCAGCAAGGCCCCGAATACGGCGGAAAACACCGATTCCAGGCTCATGATCAGGCTGGCCAGGGTGGGCGGCGTGCGCTTCTGGCCGATGATCTGCAGGGTGTAGGCAATGGCGCAGGAGAAAACGCCCGTATAGAACAGCGCCCAGCGGCCCGCCCACAATTGCGATAGCTGGGGATGCTCCAGGAAAAGGGCGAAGGGCAGGGGCAGCAATCCCGCCACCAGGAACTGGCACAGGCTCAGGGCCACGCCGTCGCAGGAGGGCGCAAAATGATCGATGGCCAGGATCTGCAGGGAGTAAAGGATGGCGCAGAGGATGACCAGCACCTCGCCGGAGGCGATGGACAGGCTGCCCACGCCGGACAGCAGATACAGGCCCGCCACGGCCAGGCCCACGCCGATCCAGGTGCGGGCGTTGGTTTTGCGGCCCAGGAAGATGCCCAGCACCGGCACCAACACCACATAGAGGGCGGTGATGAAGCCCGCCTTGCCCGCGGGCACGGTGGTCAGGCCGATCTGCTGCAGGGTGCTGGCCAGGGCCAGGGGCAGGCCGCAGGCGAACGTCGCCCTGAGGGAGGGCATGCGGAAATCCGCGCCCTGCTTTTTTCTGCGCAGCAGCAGCACCGGCAGCAGCGCCAGGCAGCCCAGCAGCGTGCGCACGCTCTGGAAGGTGAAGGGGCCCATAAAATTCATGCCGAACCGCTGCGCAACAAACGCCGTGCCCCAAATCAGCGCCGTCAAAAGCAGCAGCAGGCTTCCGCTTGCTTTTTTCATGGGACCCATTATAGCACAATGTATAATTCTGCGCAATTTGCAAAAATACTGGTGTTGTCTTTTTTTCCATTTTCTGGTAAAATAATGTTTGTATTTTCAGCAATATAAAAAGGAGGCGCGCCCCATGCTGTATTCACCGCCCAGCGCCGACGCGCGGGAAGCGTTCCACGCGGGAAGAAGCGGCGACGCCTATCGCTGGATGGGAGCCCATCCCGTCACGCCCGCCCAAGAGGAATGGAAATTTACCGTCTGGGCGCCCCATGCCGCCCGGGTGTTCGTGACGGGGGAATTCTGCGATTGGCACTACGAAGACCATCCCATGGAAAAGCAGTTTGACGGCACCTGGGAGGCCATCCTGCCCGCCGGCCTTTTTGAAAAATCGCCCAACAAGACCTATAAATACGCCATTCAGGACCCCGGCGGCGGCTGGCATCTGAAGGCCGATCCCTATGGCTTTGCCGCCGAGATGCGCCCCGGCACCGCCAGCAGGCTCTGCGACATGGACGGCTACGCCTGGTCCGACGGCGAATGGATGGCCCAGCGGGCCCAGCGTGATCCCTACCACGGCCCCATGAACATCTACGAAATGCACCTGGGCAGCTGGAAGCGGCACGACGACGGGCGGTTCTATAGCTATGAAGAAACTGCCGACGAGCTGATCCCCTACCTGCTGGACATGCATTACACCCACGTGGAATTCCTGCCCGTGATGGAGCATCCCCTGGACGAAAGCTGGGGCTACCAGGTGACGGGTTTCTTTGCCCCCACGGCCCGCTACGGCGCCGCCCTCCAGCTGATGCGGCTCATTGACCGGCTGCACCAGGCCGGCATCGGCGTGATACTGGACTGGGTGCCCGCCCATTTTCCGCAGAACGAAGAAGGGCTGCGGCGCTTTGACGGGGAATGCTGCTATGAGCATCCAGATCCCCGGCGCAGCGACATGCGGCAATGGGGCACGCTGCTCTTTGACCACGCCCGGGGCGAGGTGTGCAGCTTTCTGACCTCCAGCGCCTGCTATTGGCTGGAGTGCTTCCACGCCGACGGCCTGCGCTGCGACGCGGTGAGCGCCATCCTGTATCTGGATTTTGGCAAGAATCCCGGCGAATGGCTGCCCAACAAGGACGGCGGACGGGAAAACACCGAGGGCGCGGCCTTTTTGAAGCAGCTGAATCAAACGGTCTACGCCCGTTATCCCGGGGCCATGATGATCGCCGAGGAATCCACGGCCTATCCCCTGGTGACCCATCCGGTGTATCTGGGCGGGCTGGGCTTCGGCTTCAAATGGAACATGGGCTGGATGAACGACATGCTGGCCTACATCGCCGAGGACCCCATCAACCGCAAGTACCGGCACGACAAACTGACCTTCTCGCTGATGTACGCCTTCAGCGAAAACTATATCCTGCCCTTCTCCCATGACGAGGTGGTGCACTTAAAGCGCAGCATGCTGGACAAGCAGCCCGGCGACCTGTGGCGCAAATTCGCGGGACTTCGGGCCCTGCTGGCCTATCAGATCTCCCACCCCGGCAAGAAGCTGAACTTCATGGGCACGGAATTCGGCCAGTTTGCGGAATGGAACGAGAAAGCGCAGCTGGATTGGTTCCTGCTGGTGTACGAGCGCCATCCCGAACTGAAAAAATGCGTGCAGGCGTTGAATCAGTTTTACCGGGACACCCCGGCCCTGTGGCAGCAGGACGACAGCTGGGACGGCTTCACCTGGCTCAACGCCGACGACGCGGACCGCAGCATCACCTCCTTCATCCGCTGGGACGACAGCAAGAACGGCATCGTGTGCGTCACCAACTTCACCCCGGCCTATTACCCGGATTACGTCATCGGCCTGCCCGGCTACGGATACATCAAAGAGGTGCTCAACACCGACAGCGCGGCCTTTGGCGGCAGCGGCAAGGGCAATCCCAAGTCCCTGCGGGCCCACCGCAAGGCCATGGGCGATTGCAAGTGGTCGTGCAGCATCGTGGTGCCCCCTCTGGCCACCGTATTTTTCACCTACACCCGCCCGCTGACCCGCGGCAAATAAATCCTTGCCAGATGACGCCTGAGTATGCTATAATTAATTTTACGAGACATTCGCAATTTTGAAAGGAGTCCTTTTCCATGAAAAAGCTGTTTTCCGCCCTGATCGCCCTGGGTCTGAACCTGCCCGTCGCCTTTGCCGAGGCCGCCGATGGCGCTGCCGCCGCCGGTGAAGCCGCCCCCGAGGTCAGCCCCGTGGCCGCGCTGCTGGGCACCTTCCTGCCCATGATCCTGATCGTCGTGGTGTTCTACTTCTTCCTGATCCGTCCCCAGCGCAAGAAGGACAAGAAGGTCAAGGAAATGCTGGCTGCCCTGAAGGTGGGCGACCGCGTGTGCACCATCGGCGGCATCTACGGCACCATCACCAACATCCGCGACGAGAACACCGTCACCCTGGCCATCGGTCCCCAGGACGTGCCCGTGGTGTTCGCCCGCTGGGCCATCCGCAACGTGGAGGAGATCAGCGTGGAGAACGACAGCGAAGTGCTGGCGTAATCCCATTTCCCTGAAAAGCAAGGGCGCTTTTGAAGGGCGCCCTTTTCCATGCCTGAAAATCGAAAAACGAGGTACAAAATCATGCATTCCGCCATTGCCGCCGTGAAAATGGACACCAAAACGCTGGCCCAATGCGCCCTGTGCACCGCGCTGATCGCCCTGTGCAGCTGGATCAGCATCCCCGCCACCGTGCCCTTCACCATGCAGACCTTCGCGGTGTTCCTCACCTGCGATCTGATGGGCTGCGCCGCCATCTGGCCGGTGCTGCTCTATCTGCTGCTGGGGGCCATCGGCCTGCCCGTGTTCGCCGGGTTCAGCGGCGGCATGGCCTCCCTGCTGGGGCCCACCGGAGGCTATCTGATCGGCTTTGTGGCCATCGCCCTGCTGATGATGGCCTGGAAAAAGGCCATGGGCGGCAAGTGGATCATTGCCAGCATGGTGCTGGGCCTGGCGGTGTGCTATCTGTTTGGCACGGTGTGGTTCGTGCGCGTGTACGCCAGCAACGGCAACGACGTGACCTTCATGACCGCCCTGGGCTGGTGCGTGTTCCCCTACATCATCCCCGACCTGATCAAGATCGCCCTGGCGAAGCTCATCGGCAGCCGGGTCAAAGCCGCCCTGAAGCTGAAATAAGCGGAACTTTAACCAGATAGCCCATTTGCTTTTCGCCCGTGATCCGCTATAATGATAAGCCGTGTCCGGAAGGAGGGAGCGCAATGCTGTTCGCCGGTCTGCAAAAGCTGACGCTGCTGGATTATCCAGGGCATACCGCCTGCACCGTGTTCACCCAGGGCTGCGATTTCCGCTGCCCCTTCTGCCACAACGCCTCCCTGCTGGAGACGGGCGTGACGCCGGAATATCCGGTGGACGAGAGCGAGATCCTGGCTTTCCTGAAAAAGCGCCGGGGCACTCTGGACGGGGTGGCCATCACCGGCGGAGAGCCGCTGCTGCATCCGGAGCTTAGGGACTTTATCCTGCGGGTGCGGGAACTGGGCTTCCAGGTGAAATTGGACACCAACGGCAACCATCCGGCGTACCTGCGCGGCCTCGTAAACGAGGGCCTCTTGGACATGGTGGCCATGGATATCAAGAACTGCCCGGAGCACTACGCCCGCACCATCGGCGTGCCTGGGTTCGATCTGGGACCCATCCGGGAGAGCATCGCCCTTTTGCAGGAGGGCCGCGTGCCCTTTGAATTCCGCACCACGGTGGTCAGGGAGCTGCACAGCCCCGAGGACATGCGCGGCATCGGGGATTGGCTGCGGGGCGATTGGCCCTATTTCCTCCAGACCTATGTGGACAGCGGCCACGTGCTGCGGGGCGGCCTCAGCGCGCTCACCGAGGAAGAAATGGCCAAATATCGCGATATTTTGCTTCCTTATCTTCCGAACGCCCGCCTGCGTGGCGAATGACAGAACCGTATCGATACTGCCGATACACAATATATTGTGTGTCGGTTTTTTATTTTCTTCAACATATTGACACGTTGCCGTGGTTATGATATCATGGTCACGCTGTAAATTTCATGTCGCCTTCGGGCGGCATTTTGTAAGGAGAACGCCATGTACAAAGTCATGAAGCGGGATGGCACCGTCGCAGAATTCGATATCGCCAAGATCAGCCGGGCCATCACCAAGTCCTTCGACGCCGTGAACGTCAACTACCATCCCACCGTCATCGATCTGCTGGCCCTCAAGGTGACCAGCGATTTTGCCCCCAAGATCAAGAACGACGTGATCAGCGTGGAGGACATCCAGGACAGCGCCGAGCGCGTGCTGAGCCAGGCGGGCTATACCGACGTGGCCAAGGCCTACATCCTGTACCGCAAACAGCGGGAAAAGGTGCGCAACGTCAAGGCCGCCATGCTGAACTACAAGGACCTGGTGGACAGCTATCTGGACTCCAGCGACTGGCGCGTGAAGGAAAACAGCACCGTCACCTACTCCGTGGGCGGCCTGATCCTGAGCAACAGCGGCGCCATCACCGCCAACTACTGGCTCTCCGAGATCTATGACCAGGAGATCGCCGAGGCCCACCGCAGCGCGGCCTTGCACCTGCACGACCTTTCCATGCTCACCGGCTACTGCGCGGGCTGGAGCATCAAGCAGCTGATCCAGGAGGGCCTGGGCGGCGTGGGCGGCAAGATCACCAGCAAGCCCGCCAAGCACCTGGCTTCCCTGTGCAACCAGATGGTCAACTTCCTGGGCATCATGCAGAACGAATGGGCCGGCGCCCAGGCGTTCAGCAGCTTCGACACCTATCTGGCGCCCTTCGTGAAGGTGGACAACCTGTCCTACGAGGACGTGAAGAAGTGCATCGAGAGCTTCATCTACGGCGTCAACACCCCCAGCCGCTGGGGCACCCAGGCGCCCTTCAGCAACGTGACCCTGGACTGGACGGTGCCGGAGGACCTGAAAAACCTGCCCGCCATCGTGGGCGGCAAGGAAATGGACTTCACCTACGGCGACTGCAAAAAAGAGATGGACATGGTGAACAAGGCCTTCATCGAGATCATGATCGAGGGCGACGCCAATGGCCGCGGGTTCCAGTACCCCATCCCCACCTACTCCATCACCAAGAATTTCGACTGGTCCGAGACCGAAAACAACCGCCTGCTGTTTGAGATGACTGCCAAGTACGGCACGCCCTATTTCAGCAACTACATCAACAGCGATATGGAGCCCAACGACGTGCGCAGCATGTGCTGCCGCCTCCGTCTGGACCTGCGCGAGCTGCGCAAAAAGAGCGGCGGCTTCTTCGGCAGCGGCGAAAGCACCGGCTCCGTGGGCGTGGTGACCATCAACCTGCCCCGCATCGCCTATCTGTCCAAGGACGAAAAGGACTTTTACGAGCGGCTGGACAAGATGATGGACATCGCCGCCCGCAGCCTCAAGATCAAGCGCACCGTCATCACCAAACTGATGAACGAGGGCCTGTATCCCTACACCCGTCGCTATCTGGGCACCTTTGACAACCATTTCAGCACCATCGGCCTGGTGGGCATGAACGAAGCCACCCTGAACGCCAAGTGGATCAATAAGGATCTGACCTGGCCCGAGGCCCAGAACTTCGCCAAGGACGTGCTGAACCACATGCGCGAGCGCCTGAGCGACTATCAGGAGAAGTACGGCGACCTGTACAACCTGGAGGCCACCCCCGCCGAGAGCACCAGCTACCGCCTGGCCAAGCACGACGTGGAGATGTATCCCGACATCCTGACCGCCAATATGAACGGCACTCCCTACTACACCAACTCCAGCCATCTGCCCGTGGGCTACACCGAGGACATCTTCAGCGCCCTGGACGTGCAGGACGAATTGCAGACCCTGTACACCAGCGGCACGGTGTTCCACGCCTTCCTGGGCGAAAAGCTGCCCGACTGGCGGGCCGCGGCCACCCTGGTGCGCAAGATCGCCGAGAACTATCGCCTGCCCTACTACACCATGAGCCCCACCTACTCCGTGTGCAAGGAGCATGGCTACATCACGGGCGAGCACTACACCTGCCCCAAGTGCGGCGGCAGCACCGAGGTGTACAGCCGCATCACCGGCTACTATCGCCCGGTGCAGAACTGGAACGCGGGCAAGAGCCAGGAATTCAAGGATCGCAAGGTGTACAACATCGGCAACAGCCGCCTGACCCATCAGGGACCCCTGGCGGAGGGCTGCGTGAGCTGCGTGCCCACCCGCATCGACACCACCGTGCCCGAAAAGTACCTGCTGTTCACCACCAAGACCTGCCCCAACTGCCGCATGGCCAAGATCATGCTGGACAAGGCGGGCGTGCCCTATGAGAACGTGGACGCCAACGAGAACGCCGACCTGTGCCAGGAATACGGCGTGATGCAGGCCCCCACCCTGGCGGTGGTGCGCGGCGGCGACGTGCGGCTGATCCCCAACGCCAGCAACATCAAGGCGTTTACCGAGGAATTTGCCTCCGTCAAGGCGTAAAACAAAACAACAATTGAAGAAGGGCCCGCACGGGCCCTTTCTTTTAAGAAAGGAAAACCATGAGCGATATTCTGATCATCGGCGGCGGCATCGCGGGCCTGACAGCCGCCATCTACTGCCTGCGGGCGGGAAAAAGCGTGACCGTCATCGAAAAGGAGACCTTCGGTGGCCAGATCACCTCCAGTCCCCGGGTGGACAATTATCCCGGCCTGCCCGGCGTCAGCGGCAACGAGCTGGCGGATGCCATGCTGGGCCAGGTGATGGACCTGGGCGGCGAAATCGAAATGGAGGATATCCTGAGCCTGCAAAAGACGGAAGGCGGCTTCACCGTATCCACCGGGCGCAAGGAATTTGCGGGCCGGGCCGTGATCCTGGCCACCGGCGCGCGGCCCCGTCCCCTGGGCCTGGACCGGGAAATGGAGCTGACGGGGCGCGGCATCAGCTATTGCGCCCTGTGCGACGGCGCTTTCCACAAAAACGAGGACGTGGCCGTGGTGGGCGGCGGCAACAGCGCCGTGCAGGCGGCAGTGGTGCTGGCGGACATCTGCAAAAGCGTGACCGTTATTCAGGAATTTGACCACTTCACCTGCGATCAGAAGGACTACGAAGCCATGACGTCCCGGGACAACATCCGGGAGATGCGCTCCGCCCGGGTGACCGGGCTGCTGGGCGACAGCAAGCTCAGCGGCCTGACCGTGCGGGATCAGGTGACCGGCGTGGAAGCGGAGCTGCCCGTGACCGGGGCCTTCGTGACCATTGGCCGGGTGCCGGACACCGAGCCCTTCGCAAACCTGGTGCAATGCGATGAACGCGGCTTCTTCCTGACGGACGAAGGCTGCGCCACCAACGTCCCCGGCATCTGGGCCGCGGGCGATTGCCGCCAAAAAGCCGTGCGCCAGCTGACCACCGCCGCGGCGGACGGGGCCATCGCCGCCGTCAACGCCTGCCGATATCTGGGATAAGCCTATGAGCATGCTGCAAAAAGCCCGCGATTATGAGCGGGATTATTTTGAGGCCTATCACCAAGAGCGGCCTTTGCTGCATCTGACGCCGCCCGTGGGCTGGATGAACGACCCCAACGGCCTGTGCCGCTATCAGGGGCGGTATCATCTGTTTTTTCAGTATCATCCGTACAGCACCGTGTGGGGACCCATGCATTGGGGCCACGCGGTGAGCGACGACCTGCTGGCCTGGGAATACCTGCCCTGCGCCCTGGCCCCAGATACCCCTGCGGACGCCGCGGGCTGCTTTTCCGGCAGCGCGGTGGAGACGGAGAACGGGCTGATGCTGGTCTATACCGGCGTGCCCACCCCCGAGCGCCAGACCCAATGCATGGCCCTGGGCAACGGGATGGACTTTGTAAAATGCGATCAAAACCCCGTCATCGATCCCGACGAGCTGCCAGCAGAATACAGCCGTCAGGATTTCCGCGATCCCAAGGTCTGGAAAGAGGCGGAGGGCTATCGCATGGCCGTGGGCAATCGGCATGAGACGCGCTCCGGCGCCATCCTGCTGCTGAAAAGCGCCGACGCCCGCCGTTGGCAGCTGTGCGGAGAGCTGGACAGCAGCCAGGGGATCAACGGGCGCATGTGGGAATGCCCCGACTTTTTCCCGCTGGACGGCCAGCAGGTGCTGGTGGTCAGCCCCCAGGAGATGCAGGAAAACGAGCTGTTCCACCAGGGCTACAACGCCATTGCGCTGATCGGGGATTTTGACGGGCAGCGCTTCAATCGGCAGCTGATCCAGCCCGTGGATCAGGGCTTGGATTTCTATGCCCCTCAAACAGTGCTGTCTCCCGATGGCCGCCGCTTGATGATCGGCTGGATGGAAAACTGGGACTACTGCAAAAAGACCCCCCGGACCCATCCCTGGTACGGCCAGATGAGCCTGCCCCGGGAAATCAGCCTGCGGGACGGCAGGCTGATCCAGCGGCCTGCCCGGGAAATGGAACGGTATTGGCAGAATACGGTCTGCGCAGAAGATACTTTGGTCGAAAACGCGCGGGAATACCCGGGCATCTCGGGCCGCGCCCTGGATATGACGCTGCGCCTTTCCCCCGCCGAGGAAGCCTGTCATTCCTTGACTGTATCGCTGGCGGCGGATGAGGCCCACGAAACGAAGCTGATCTGTGATTTTATACGCCACGAGATCATCTTTGACCGCAGGAAAAGCGGCGGCATCCCCGAGGCATACGCCCTGCACCGCGTCCCGGTGCCCGAGCTGGATGCTCAATGTGTGCTCCGGCTGTTGCTGGACAAGGAAAGCGTGGAAATCTTCCTGAACGACGGCGAAAGAACCCTGTCCTATCGGATCTTTACGCCGAAGGAGGCGAAGGAGATCGCCTTTTCCGCCGATGGCAGCATTCGCGTGGGCATGACCTTTCACACACTGGGCTGATGCTTTTTCGGTAATTATTCATATATTTTCGTTCTGATTATTGACAAATGCTCCTGAAATGATATAATAAAACAAAGAGATTTTTATGAATCTCTAATTCGCGGTATATCCGCACAAAAAAGGAGCATATCATTCATGAAGAAACTGTTTGTACTCGCTATGGCTCTCTGCATGGCCCTGTCCATGCTGGCCGTGACCGCCTCCGCCGAGGGCGGCAAGGTGTACTATCTCAACTTCAAGCCCGAAGCGGATGCTGCCTGGCAGGACCTGGCCGCCAAGTATCAGGCTGCCACCGGCGTCGAGGTCAAAGTGCTGACCGCCGCCTCCGGCTCCTACAGCACCACCCTGACCTCTGAAATGGATAAGGGCGCTGCCGCCCCCACTCTGTTTCAGATCGGCAACGCCGAGGGCGTAGCCACTTGGAATGATTATGCCCTGGCCCTGGACGACACCGACCTGATCAAGGAAATGACCACCGCCGACTTCAACCTGAAGAACGCGGACGGCGCCACCGTGGCCGTTGGCTACTGCTACGAAGCCTATGGTATCATCACCAACAAGGCCCTGCTGGAAAAGGCCGGCTACACCGTGGCTGATATCAAGGACTTCGCCTCCCTAAAGGCCGTGGCCGATGATATCCATGCCCGCGCTGCGGAGCTGGGCTTTGACGCTTTCACCTCCGCCGGTCTGGATGGCTCCTCCTCCTGGCGCTTCTCCGGCCATCTGACCAACATGCCCCTGTTCTACGAATTCCGCGATGACGGCATCACCGAGACCCCTGCCACCGTGAAGGGCAGCTATCTGGATGCATACAAGAACATTTGGGATCTGTATGTGACCGATTCCGCTGCGGACGCCAAGAAGCTGTCCGGCTACACCGGCGACCAGGCTGAGGCTGAGTTCGGCGAAGGCAAGGCCGTGTTCTTCCAGAACGGTACGTGGGAATTCTCCAGTCTGGTGAACAACTTTGGCATGAATCCCGATGACCTGGCCATGTTGCCCATCTACTGCGGCGTGGACGGCGAAGAAAACGCCGCCCTGTGCGCCGGCACCGAGAACTGCTGGGCCGTGAACGCCAAGGCTTCCGAGGAAGACATCAAGGCTACCCTGGACTTCCTGTACTGGGTTGTCACCAGCGATGAGGGCACCGAGATGATGGCCAAGGAATTTGGTCCTATCCCCTTTAAGGCTGCCAAGGCCTCCGATAACGTGTTCTTCAACGACTCCACCGCCCTGCTGAACGAGGGCAAGTATGTGGTGACTTGGGCCTTCAACTACACCCCCGACGTGGACAACTGGCGCGCTGGTATCGTCTCCGCCCTGGAGCAGTATAGCGCGGGCGAAGCTGATTGGGGCGAAGTGGAATATGCGTTCGTGAACGGTTGGGCTGCCGCTTATGAAGCCACCCATTGATAAGCCGTAATAAATCCCTGCGGGGAGCGGGCAGATACCCGCTCCCCTTTTCATTCATCTGATAAGGAGAGAGCGACCGTGGCAAAAAAGAAAAAAGGAGTCTCCGGCGCAGTCACATCCCCGCTGATCCGTAAGCCCATCCAGCGACAGTATGCCATTTTCCTGCTGCCCACCTTCCTGTGCTTCTGCATCGGCTTCCTGTGGCCCTTCATCCAGGGCATCTATCTGTCCTTCCACAAGTTCACCACCACCAGCAACGCCACCTTTGTGGGCTTCAGCAACTATGCCAAGGCCTTTACCGACGCGGGCTTCCGCCAGGCCTTTGGCTATACGTCGCTAGTGGCCGCCGTCTCCCTGCTGCTGATCAACGCGCTGGCCTTCTTTGTGGCCTATGCCCTCACCCGAGGCATCCGTGGCAACAGCCTGTTCCGCGGGGTGTTCTTCGTGCCCAACTTGATCGGCGGCATCGTGCTGGGTTATATCTGGAAAACGCTGATCGATTCCGTGCTGCCCGTCAGCATGTCCATCCGGGCAGAATACGGCTTTTGGGGCCTGATGGTGGTGCTATGCTGGCAGCAGGTGGGTTACATGATGATCATCTACATCGCCGGTTTGCAGGCCGTGCCCGAGGATA
Source organism: uncultured Eubacteriales bacterium (assembly GCA_902781945.1). Taxonomy (GTDB): domain Bacteria; phylum Bacillota; class Clostridia; order Christensenellales; family Aristaeellaceae; genus SFMI01. The sequence goes on from CACZLE010000030.1 coordinate 18,997, forward strand.
TGCTGGAGGCTGCCCGCATCGACGGCGCCAACGGTTGGAAAACCCTGTGGCATATCACCCTGCCCAATGTAATGCCCTCCATCACCATCTGCACTTTCCTGTCGCTGACCAACGGCTTTAAGCTGTATGATCAAAACCTGGTGCTGACCAACGGCGCGCCGGTGCGGCGCGGCATCGGGGCCACGGAGATGATGGCCCTGAACATCGCTAAAACCTTCTCTACCGCCAATCAGCGCGGCGTAGCTCAGGCGAAGGCCGTTCTGTTCTTCATCCTGGTGACGACCATCTCGCTGGTGCAATTGACCGCCACCCGCAGAAAGGAGATGCAGCAATAATGCAGGATGCCGTGAAAGCCAAAAAGGTCATCCGCAAGGATGCCGAAAAGCAAACCACAGGTAAAAAGCTGCTGACTGTGCTCTTCTCCCTGATCAGCATTCTGTGGATCATGCCCATCATCATCGTGCTGTACAATTCTCTGAAAACCAACGCCTCCATTAACCTGGACGTGTTTGCCCTGCCCAACAAAGACACCTTTATGGGCCTGCGCAACTATGTCAACGGCATGACCTTCGGCAATTATCCCTTCTATTATTCCGCGGGATACAGCGTGTATATCACCATCGTGTCCACTGCGCTGATTCTGCTGTGCACCTCTATGGCGGCCTGGTATATCTCCCGCGTCAACGACACCTTCAGCCGGGTGGTGTACTATCTGTGCATTTTCTCCATGGTGGTGCCCTTCCAAATGGTGATGTTCACCCTGGCCAACACCGCCCGCAACCTGCACCTGGACACCCCCTGGACGATCCCGGTGGTGTATTTGGGCTTTGGCGCGGGCCTGGCGGTATTCATGTTTGTGGGCTTCGTCAAGTCCATCCCCATCGAGATCGAGGAGGCCGCCTCCATTGATGGCTGCGGGCCCCTGCGCACCTTCTTCAGCGTGGTGTTCCCCATGATGAAGCCCACGCTGATCTCCGTGGGCGTGCTGGAGATCATGTGGGTGTGGAATGACTATCTGCTCCCCTACCTGGTGCTGGATCAAACTATGTATAAGACCATCCCCATCCATATCCAGTATTTGCAGGGCAGCTACGGCAGTGTGGACTTGGGTGCCACCATGGCCCTGATCATGCTGAGCCTGCTCCCCATCATCATCTTCTACCTGTCCTGCCAGAAGCACATCATCAAGGGTGTGGCTGCAGGCGCGGTGAAGGGGTAAAAAAACGGCATAAAAAACTCGCGGCGTCAAAACCGCGAGTTTCTTTTTTTGTAAGGCTTATCCCCGGAACTGCCGCCTGCGCTGCCACTGGAAGTAGGTCCTGCGGGCCATTTGATAGAGATCCTCGCCGAAGAACAGGGCCACATTGACCAGGGAAGCGATGGCCGCCAGGCGCAGGCTGGTGGTGCCGGTGACGATGGCCACCAGGAAATAGAGCACATCGATGGCCGCCAGCCACTTGGCCTTGACAGGCAGGACGAAGAACAGCATGAACTGCATATCCGGATACAGGGCCGCAAAGGCGATGAACAGCGAATAATAGAGGTAGACGTTGGTGCCGTAGCCATAGCCGGTAAGGGCATGGGCGATGAACGCGCCCGCGATATTGGCCAGGGCCCCGATAACATAATAAATCAGGAATCGCCGCGCGCCCCAGCGATTTTCCAGGGTGGTGCCGATCATGTAATAGAAATAGAGGCTCAGGGCCATCCACAGCAGGCTGTCCTGCTGGGGCACAAACAGCCAGGTCACCAGCCGCCAGATCTGCCCCCGCAGCACCAGCGGGATATTGAGGGTGAGGAAGCTGATCAGGTTCAGCCGGGTGGTGTAGGCCGTGGTCATGCTGGTAAACAGATCCACCACGAACACGCCGCCCATGGCCATGACGATGTACTTCATGATGGGCGGGATATTATAACGGTAGAGCTTGCGCTCCAGGAAATTGAGCCATTTACGCATGATTTTCACTCCTTTCGGGCATGGCCGACGCATTGCCCCAGGCGTACCCGGACTTCTTCTCCCCGGGCCGTGGCCTGCCAATAACGGTCCTCGATCTCCGCCGCGCCCGGCGGCAGCAATAACACGATGGTGGAGCCGCCATAGAGGAACTTGCCTTTTTCCTCCCCCCGGCGGAAGGACCCGGCTCCCAAATTGTTGCTGATCCTGCCCACCAGCAGCGCCCCCACCTCGATCTGGGCCACCGCGCCAAAATGATCGGTGTGCAGGATGGTGTATTCCCGACAGTTCTGGATGAACACATCGGTGTGCTCCAGGGCAATGGGGCGCACGGTGTGCAGCACTCCCGGGATAAAATGGTTGTCCTCTTTGACGCCGTCGTCCAAATAATGATAGCGGTGGTAATCGTCCACGCACAGCCGGAATACCAGCGCCATACCGCCCTGATATTGCTCCGCGCAATCGTCGCCGCCCAGCAGCGCCGCCACGTCATAGCGGCTGTGCTTGATGGTGAAAACGCTGTTTTTATCGATGGCGTACACGCTGAGGCGGCCATCGCAGGGGGCCATCAGATGCGCGGGGTCCCGATCCAAAGGCCGGGCCTCGGGACGGATCTTCCGGGTAAAGAAGGCGTTGAAGCTGGGATACTGCTCCGGCAGATAGTCCCCCATCTCGATGCCGTTTTTGCGGATGAACGGGGCGATCAGCGGGCAGGACAGACGGCTATCCATAAAACGGCCCGCCAGCCGGGAAAGCCAGCGCGCCGTCAGGGGGCGCAGCAGCAGCCTGCCCGGCGCCGTGCCGTACAGAAAGCCCAGCAGGCCCATATCAGAAGGCCCGCGCGCCATAATATTTGACCACCAGGATCAGGATAAATTCCAGGACGCCGAAGGCCACCATGAGCAGCACGCCCTTGAGGCCCGGTTTTCTGAGGCTGAAGCGGCTGAGGAAAAGCCCCGCCACCAGCAGCATGACGCCGTAATAGAAGATGGCGATGTCCCGGCCCAGCAGATGCCGCAGCAGCAGGAAGGCCGGGAAGATCAGAGCGGCGGAGGTGACGGGCAGGCCGGTGTAGGTTTTGAGGGCTTTGCCATCCTCGCAGCTCTCCTCCGCGGTCACATTGAAGAAGGCCAGGCGGATCAATGCCGCCAGGACATAGAGGACAAAGACGGCCACGTACACCGCGTAGGGCACCGCCAGCACCAGGGCCTGCTCGGGCCGGGGCTCCAGCAGCAGCATGCTGCGGTAGATCGCCGCGCCGATGCAGGCGGGCAGCACGCCGAAGGCCACCAGGTCCGCCAGGGAATCGATCTGAATGCCATATTTCTTTTGCCGTTCCGAGCGGTCCTTCTTTGTACGGGCCACGATGCCGTCAAAGGCGTCGCACAGGCCGCTGAACAGCAGAAAGATGGCCGCGATATACGGATGACCCGGCCCGGCCTGCGCCACAAAGATCCCCACCACGCCGGAGAAGAGGGAAAGATAGGTCAACCAAACCGTGTAATCGTAAAAACCAATCATTGATCGCACTTCCTTGATGCCTTTTGTGTCAGGAGGGCCACCAGCAGCAGCACCGCGCACACCAGCACGCAAATATAGAAGGAAAAGGCCCGGGACAGCAGCTCCAGATTGACGGGGTCCGCCACCAGAGAGCCATAACCGTCCAGATACAGATAATCAGCCACGCCCACGGCCCCGGGCACGGGCACGGAATTGGCCCCCACCGCCGCCATGGACTGGATGGCGAACAGCTTGCCCGCGCCCTTCATGCCCCCGATGGAGGCGGCATAGAGCACGGCGGGCACCAGCGTCACCGCCACGCGCTGCAAAAGATTATAGAGGAACGCCTCCAGGATGAAGCGCACCTTGCGGTGCAGGGTCCCCGCGCTCTGCTTGTAATCGGCCTCGATTTTCAGGAACTTTTCCCGCCGGGCCTCCGCGCCCTTGAGCATATGCAGCTTCTGGCCCAGATGCAGGAAGGCGTTCATGATGCGCAGGAAGATTTTTTCGTGGAACACCAGCAGGCAGATCCCCGCCAGCAGCACCACGTGCAGCACCACGCCCAGGATGATCAGCACATGAGCCGGAGCGCCAAAGGCCGAGAACACCTGGGGATAGACGCAGATTCCGACTCCCATGACGCCCAGCAGGGACAGATTGTACAGCGCCAGATTGAGCAGCAGCACCACCGTGGTCACGGCGGCGGGAATGCCGTCCCCCACCATCAGCAGGGCGGAGGCGGGCTGCCCGCCGGTGGCGGAAGGAGTGATGGCGGAAAAATAGATATCCGCCGCCGAATACAGCACTCCGCGGTACCAATGCCTGGGATAGCCCATGGCGCGGCACAGGGCCAGCAGACCCATGCCCTCAAAGAAGATAAAGCCCAGCATGCAGGCCGTGGCGGCCAGCAGGCCCCAGGCCGGGATGCTGCCCAGATACTCCAGGAAGCCCTCCGCCGTAAAGGTGGCGCTTTGCCGGCTGACCACATAGATGGTGACCAGCACCAGCAGGGCGAAGGCCACAGGCGCCAGCCATTTATGCTTTTTCAAGCCCTCACCTCCCGGCTGCGCCAATAGGCCGCGTACCGCTGGCCCAGACGGAGCTTGCGGCTGATGAGCATGCCCGCCTCGCTGACCGCGATGGCGGCGGGGATATCCACCAGCACGTGCTGCTTGACCAGCAGCGTGGACAGGAACACCAGCAGCGCCATGATCAGGAACGAGGCCTTGACGCCGCGGCCCACGGTTTTGCGGCCAAAGAGCCCCCGCCAGGCGATCCAGTTTTCGATGCAGTGGATGGACGGGAACAGGGCGGTGGGGGGATCGAAGAAATAGATGACGCTGACGCCCCAGCCGAAGAACCCGCTGCCCGTATCCGCCGGGCGCTCCAGGGTGGTGGGCAGCAGCACGAAGATCACAAAGCAGAAGAGCTTGGAGATCATTTCGCCAAACAGCGGCTCGCAATCCTCGGGCTTCTCCCGGGCAACGAGCACAAAGCCCACGGCCCAGCTCACATAGGCCAAAACATAAATCAGCACAAAGAAGGGCACATAGGGCAGCTGATGATCCAAGGGCAAAGAGAGATCATAATGGTACGCCCCTGCCGTGAGCGCCTTGGCCCCCACATAAACCACGCAGTTCAGAAGAAAACAGGCGACGATCGGCAGCATGGCGTGGCGCGGTACCCATTTTTCCAGCCAATCGATCCACTTCTTCATCCAGCGCGTGCCTCCGTCAAAAATGTACGTTGATATTTTATCACAGATTCCGTCGCAGGGCAATGCTTTTTATGGAGAAGTGCGCAAAAGCGCAAAGGAACAAAAACTGAAAAAATCGCCGTTTTTCTTGACAAAACGGCCAAACGTGGTATGATTAGGAAGCATGTATATGACTGGAGGGTAAGCTATGAGCAATTTGACCATGGACAAACTGGTGGCGCTGTGCAAATCGCGCGGCTTTATTTATCCCGGCTCCGAAATTTACGGCGGCCTGGCCAACGCCTGGGACTACGGCCCCCTGGGCGTGGAATTCAAAAACAATGTGAAAAAAGCCTGGTGGCAGAAGTTCGTCCAGGAAAGCAAATACAACGTGGGCTTGGACGCCGGCATCCTGATGAACCGTGAGGTGTGGGTGGCCAGCGGCCACGTGGGCGGCTTCAACGATCCCCTGATGGACTGCAAGGCCTGCAAGGCCCGCTTCCGCGCCGATCAGCTGATCGAAAAGTTCACGAACGGCGCCGAAACCGGCGACGGCTGGAGCAATGAGGAACTGGAAATCTACATCGCCAATCACGACATCAAGTGCCCCGTGTGCGGCAAAAAGGACTTTACCGGCATCCGTCAGTTCAACCTGATGTTCAAGACCTTCCAGGGCGTCAACGAGAGCAGCGCCAGCGAGCTGTATCTGCGTCCCGAAACGGCCCAGGGCATCTTTGTCAACTTCCAGAACGTGATGCGCGCCACCCGCAAGAAGATCCCCGCGGGCATCGGCCAGATCGGCAAATCCTTCCGCAACGAGATCACCCCCGGCAACTTCATCTTCCGCGTGCGCGAGTTTGAACAGATGGAGCTGGAATTCTTCTGCAAGCCCGGCACCGACCTGGAGTGGTTCAACTACTGGCGCAACTTCTGCAAGGAATGGCTGCTGGCCCTGGGCATCAAGGAAGAAAACCTGCGTCTGCGGGATCACGAGCCCGAAAAGCTGGCCTTCTACAGCAAGGCCACCACGGACTTTGAATTCCTGTTCCCCTTCGGCTGGGGCGAGCTGTGGGGCGTGGCGGACCGCACCGATTACGACCTGACCCAGCATCAAAATCACAGCGGCAAGAGCATGGAATATCTGGACCCCACCACGGGCGAAAAGTACGTGCCCTACTGCATCGAGCCCTCCCTGGGCGTGGAGCGCAGCGTGCTGGCCTTCCTGTGCAACGCCTATGAGGAGCAGGAGCTGGAGGGCGGCGACGTGCGCACGGTGCTGCATCTGCATCCCGCCCTGGCCCCCTACAAGGCCGCCGTGCTGCCCCTGCAGAAGAACAAGCTGGGCGGCCTGGCCAGCGAGATCCACGCGGAACTGGCCAAATACTTCATGGTGGAATACGACGAGACCGGCTCCATCGGCAAGCGCTATCGCCGTCAGGACGAGATCGGCACGCCCTTCTGCATCACCGTGGACTTTGACACCGAGGCCGACGGCACCGTCACCGTGCGCGACCGCGACACCATGCAGCAGGAGCGCGTGAAGGTGGAGGATCTGCGGAGCTTCATCGACAGCAAACTGCGGTTCTGATTTTTTCAGGCAAATAGAGTAGAGGGAGGGCAATAGCCCTCGCCCCTCTCATTGCACCGTACGTACCGGTCAGGTATACGGCGCTACATCGCAACAAGAATTCAAGTATT
>CACZLE010000031.1 GCA_902781945.1 uncultured Eubacteriales bacterium
ACTGCGGTTTTGTTTCTCGTTGCGTTCGCAGCTTTTACGGCGACAAACGCAGGTTTTCTGCTTCTCTTTTGACTCAAAAGAGAAGCGTACCCCTCCCCGCCAAATTTCTGTTTTTCTGTATCCCGCTATATCTATGGGATCATGTCACTTTTTGATCCGCTTATCCAGCTTCGCCGCCACCCTGGTGCCGATGCTCTGGAACACCTGCACCAGCAGTACCAGCACGATGACGGCCAGGTAGAGCACGGCGTACTTATAGCGGCTGTAGCCGTAGTTGATGGCGATCTTGCCCAGGCCGCCGCCGCCCATGGCGCCGCTCATGGCGGTATAGCCCAGGATGGTGGTGATGGCCAGGGTGAAGTTGGTCACCAGGGAGGGCACGGATTCGGGCAGCATCACGCGGAAAACGATCTCCCAGGTGCTGGCGCCCATGCTCTGGGCCATTTCGATGATGTTGGGGTCCAGCTCCCGCAGGCTGCTTTCCACCAGGCGGGCCACAAAGGGGAAGGCCGCCACCACCAGGGGCACGATGGAGGCCACCGAGCCGATGGAGGTGCCGATGATGGCGCGGGTCAGGGGGATGACCATAACGATGAGGATCAGGAAGGGCACCGAGCGCAGGAAGTTGATCAGCACGTTGATCACCTTCATGAGGAGCTTCGGCATGGGGCGGATGCCCTTTTCATCCCCCGTCACCAGCAGGATGCCCAGCGGCAGCCCCAGCACGATGGCAAACAGGGTGGCAAGCAATGTGACATACACCGTTTCCCACAGGCCCAGGGGGAATTCCGTCAGGAAAACGTGCCAGGCTTCTTCCAATTTGTCCGGCGTAAAGGCCTTTGCAAACTGATTCATTTTTCCGCCTCCTTCGCCGGGTATTCAACCTCCACCTGCACGGTCACGTCCGGGGTGCCGGACAGATATTTGACCGCCGTGGCCATTTCGTCGGGTCCGCCGGGGATATCCAGCAGCATATAGCCGTACACGCGCCCGGCCACCGTGCGGGTGGAGGCGTTGAGGATGCTGGCGGCGATGCCGCAGTCGATGGCCATGCTGGCGATCAGGGGATGCTGGGTGGTTTCCGCCCCGTCGAAGATCAGGCGGATAAATTGCCCCTGCCGCTCGGGGAGCAGGCTTTCGCCGTCGGCCATCTCCGGAAACACCAGGGCGCGGGTGGCCGCGGCCTTGGGATGGCTGAACACCTGGCTCACGTCGCCCTCCTCCACCACCGCGCCGTTTTCCAATATGGCCACGCGGTTGCAGATCTCCTGCACCACGCTCATCTGGTGGGTGATGACGATAACGGTGATGCCCGTATCCCGGTTGATCTGGCGGATCAATTCCAGGATGGCGTGGGTGGTTTTGGGGTCCAGGGCGCTGGTGGCCTCGTCGCACAGCAGCACCCGGGGATTGGTGGCCAGGGCGCGGGCGATGGCGATGCGCTGCTGCTGGCCGCCGCTCAGCTGGGCGGGATAGGCGTTGGCCTTGTCCGGCAGGCCCACGGTCTCCAGCAGTTGCCTTGCCCGGGCCTCGGCCTCCGCGTGGGGCACGTGGGCCAGTTTCAGCGGAAACAGGATGTTTTGCAGGCAGGTCCGCTGCATCAGCAGGTTAAAGGACTGGAAGATCATGGTCACCTGGCGGCGCACTTCCTGCATTTCCTTTTTGTTCAGCATGCCCAGGTCGCGTCCGTCCAGCAGCACGCTGCCCTCGGTGGGCCGCTCCAGCATATTGATGCAGCGCACCAGGGTGCTTTTGCCCGCGCCGCTCATGCCGATAATGCCGTAGATATCCCCGTCGTTCACGGTCAGGTTGATATGCCGCAGGGCGTCCACCGGCCCGTCGGCGGTGGTAAAGCTCTTGGAGAGGTTGCGAAGCTCGATCATGAAGGGTCCTCCGGTTGATGTTTTCGCCCGCTTGACAGCCGGGCGGTCCTGGCATATAATAAGGACAGGGAGTTTGGTTGACTCGCGGAGTTTACCGCCTGCCGGCGATAAATTTCAGCATGAGTGTCATGGTGGCACTGCAAATCATAATGATCTCATATGCGCTCATGTACATCACCTGCCTTCTTATGCAGTCCGGCAGGCGCAAGCTCCGCGTATATCTCCCTGTCCGCCGTCTGTAAAACAGGCGGCGCATTCATTATAAGGGATATTCCCCTATACCGTCAAGAAGGACACACCGGAAGCCCGGTGTGTCCGTTTTCATTGCGGAAAAAGGCTTACTTGCCCAGCGCGCCCAGGTCCGCCTGGCGTCCGCCGTACAGGCCCATGGGCTCGGTGTGGATGATGGCCACGCTCACCACGTTGCCGCCGGTTTCCTTCACATAGTCATCCAGGTAGGGCTGATGCTGGAAGTAGTTGGCATAGGCATCGCCCGCGTCCACGGCGGGGTTCTCCTCGGTGTAACCGGTGAACACTTCGATCTTCAGGGTGATGTCCTTGGCGGCCAGGATCTCCTTCACCACCTCCAGGATCTGGGCATGGGGGGCGGGGGTGGCGGCGATGATGATCTCGCTGCCCGCCAGCGCGCCGTAATCCACGTCGGGATCATAGCCGTCGGTGGGGTTCTCCACCACGGACAGCACCGCGCCGGAGTAGGTGGCTTCGATGTAGTCCTTCACCTGCTGGCTGGTGGCCGCGGCGATCAGCGCGCGGGTCAAGGGAGCGTCCACATTATTGCCGTTCACGGCGATCACGTTGGCGCGGGGCAGATATTTGTCAGCCGCTTCCACCAGCAGGGCGTCGTTGATTTCAAAACCGGCGTCCAGGGCGTCCAGCACAAAGTTGCTGTTGATGATGGCGTAATCCAGGTCGGGCAGCTGGTTGACCAGCAGGTCGGCCTGCACCTCCACGATCTCGATACCGTCGGCGATCACATCCGCCTTGGTGGCGGTCTCGCCTGCGCCTTCCTTCAGCTGGATCACTCCGTTATCGGCCAGCAGCTGCAGGGCGCGGGCTTCGTTGGTGGTGTCGTCGGGCACGCCGATCTTGATGGTGTCGGCAAAGGCGGCGGTCAGGGACAGGGTCAGCGCCAGGGTCAAAATGAGGGCGATCAGCTTTTTCATGGGGTTTCTCCTTTCAAATTCAAAGCAAAATAATAGAGGGAGCATGTGCGGCTTCCTCACCATGGACGCGCAGCAAAAAAGGGCGTCACATTCGGAAGACAGCGTCGCAAAGAAAATCCCGCATTCGCATGGAACACATTCGCAGGTTCTTCACGGCGTTTTCCTCCTTCGCTTTGATGGTTTAGATTGTACAGCAGGGCGGGGATATTGTCCAATACTTTAAAGGTATAATGAGATATAGGTAAAATCTATATGTTGTTCTCCTGTTGCAGGCTGAACGACGAAAAGAAATTTGATGGGGAAATAAATATACTCATCAAGAGATCCTGCTGGCCGAAGGCCAGCAGGATCTTGTTTAACTATTATATTCTCCGCTCCCAATTTCTCTCCGCGCATCCCCCCATCAAGCGGCCCTCCCCCCAAAACCGGTCCCCTGTGTGTATTGTTTTGCGCAAATCAAAAGATAGTATTACATTTCTGTAAATCAATTGAAAATGCAACCTCCTTATGATAAAATCATCCATGGATTTCCATGCCTTCACAGGTGCGGAACGTCTGATATTTCAGTCTGAAAAAACCGGAAAATATGCAGAAAAAAGACTGGTTTTTTTATGAAAGGTACTTGACAGCCATGCCGAATCTTGCTACGCTTGCACAGCACAGCACAGCACAGCACAGCACAGCACAGCACAGCACAGCACAGCACAGCACAGCACAGCACAGCACAGCACAGCACAGCACAGCACAGCACGCGATTGCGAGACGCTTGAAACTGAATACTACATTCGTGATGGATAACCGTCGGACTTGACGGGGGTAGTATACCCTGTCAGGTTCGGCGTTTTTTTGCATACAAGAATAATCACAAGGAGGCAATCTGAATGAAACAGAAAACAATCAGGAAGCTGCTGGGCGTTTTGCTGGCGCTGGCGATGGTCGTTGGGCTGGTGCCGGAGATGGGGCTGACAGCGTATGCAGCGGACGGAGATACTACCTATATGGTTACCATACCATCCACACTTACCGTTACTAACAGCGGTTGGAATGATGCGGGCGGCATCAACGCCACGGGTACGCTGGCCAGCGGCAAGAAGCTGACCGTGACCGCAAGCTCCGCGAATAGCTGGGCGCTCAAGTCCGGCGAGAACTCCGTCGGCTACAACCTGGCGACGGCCACGGGCACTTACAGCAGCAGCGCAACACCCGCCTCCTGGGAGTTCACCGAGCTTTCCAATACCGCAGCGACCAAGCCCATGGGCATCATCGTGGAGGATTACAGCGCCAAGCCCGCAGGCACCTACACCGATACCGTGACCTTTACAGCGGCGGTGGAGAACACCGGTATTCCCGTTGAAAGCGTGACCATTACCAACGCTCCTACAGAAGCCCTTTTCGTCAATTCTACGGGAACGCTCACGGCAACCGTTTCTCCCGATAGCGCAACGGATAAGACCGTCAAGTGGTCGAGCAGCGACCCCGACTATGTGAGTATCAACGAGACAACAGGCGAATACGCGATTATGGGTAAAAAGGGCTATGGCTCGGCTACGATCACCGCAACGGCAGGCGATAAAACAGATACTTGCACCATAACGGGAAAGGTAACTTATACTTCGCTGAGTGCTGGTACTGTGCTTCACGTTGGAGATACGTTCTATGCCGGGAAGGTTTATTTTAACACTACGCCTGCCGTGAGTTTCCAAGATTCCAATGGTGTAATCACTCTGGTCGAGAATAATGGATGTTATAAATTCCAGCGTGGCAGTAATGGTACTATGCCAAATGTTACAGCCTATAAAATCAAGGATAATACCGACGGTATCTATATCGTAAGCGGTTCAGGTACATCAAGCGATAAGTTCGTACTAGCCGTCCATACACGCCCAATCACATTTACCGTAAAGCGTGTTGGAGGAAGCTATTCTAATTTTGCTGATGGGAATTATACTGTAGCTCCCGGCACTACATGGCAGCAATTTATTGAAAGCGGCAACGCTCCGGCTTGCTTGAGCATATTGAGTGGGCGGGTTTGGCATGACATGGACGCCAGCATAATGGATTGTGGCGGAACGTTGATTGCTAACGTGGCGGATAATAAGCGCGTCAAACCCGGTGATGCCATTATTGATGGAGCGACATACGGATGCAGTGATTATCTCAACTATAAAGACCATGATTAAGAGAATCAGGATCGAATACTTAGGAAGTCGTTACATTAGCAGCAAAAGAAAGGCCGTGAGCCTATGAACCGAAAACCGAATAACCTCGCGGCCTTTCTCGTCCTTGCCCTCGCGCTCCTGCTGACCGCCTGCGGCGCGGGCGGAGACAGGGTGGAGCGGTTCGCGGAGGCCAACCCCGGCAGCGGCGCGAACATTGCCATACCGGGCTATGAGAAGCTGAGCTTCGCGGCGGGCAAAACCGCGCAGACCGTGAACCTCAAAAACCCGCCGGAGAACGCCTGTACCTTTGTCCTCACCCTGATGCTGGAGGACGGCGAAACCCTCTGGACGGGCAAGGCGCTCTCCCCCGGCGAGGCGTTCACCCGCATCACGCTCACAAGGGCGCTGGACGCGGGCGAGTACCCCGCTACGCTCCATTACGATTGCTTTTCCCTGCAAGACCACACCCCACTCAACGGAGCGGAGATCCAACTGACCATTGAAGTGAAATAAACAATATGCAAGAGGTGTGTATATGAAGATAAAAAGGATTTTGAGCATGACCTTTGCGCTGGTAATGCTGCTTGGGATGGCTGCCGGCATGAGCCAGACCGCGTATGCGGAAGGTAATACAACGGAGATCACTCCGACGAAAACAAGCGGGACGATGACGATCACGCTGGTGATAAAAAAAGAAATATCACAGACCGTTACATTTAAGGTGGTCAACGGTTCCTGGAACGATGGGACGACCACAGATAAAACTGTGACGCTGAATGGCTATGAAGGCGATACGCTGACGTTGGCAGCTGGCGATATTCCCGCTGTCGGCAATAAGCCTGCCGCGAATTATAAGGCGGGCAGCTGGGATACCGAGCCCAGCGCCTCCACCGCTATCACCGGGAACACCACATATACCTATACTTATGCCCCGAAGGATAGCATCAGCGCTATTGTGACCTTCAAGGTGGCTAATGGTTCATGGGATGATGGAACGATGGGCGACAAAACCGTCACCCTGACTGGGCTGGAAGGCGATACGCTGAAACTGACGGCAGATCAAATCCCCGCTGTTGGAACGAAACCCGCCGATACCTTCAAAGCGGGTGCTTGGGACGTGACCCCCAGCACCGAAACAGCCATCACAGCGGCGACGACCTACACCTATACCTATGCCGCCAAGGACTATACTGCCGCTCAGGGCGTTATTGACGCCATCAACGCTCTGTCCGATCCCGCCGATGTTACAACTGCCAATAAGGACGCTATCGAAGCGGCCCGCGCCGCCTATGATTCTCTGCCTGAAGACCAGAAAGCAAAGGTAGACGCCGATACGCTGAAAAAGCTGGCCGATGCTGAAGCGGCGCTGAAAGCCATTGCGGACGCTGGAAAGCTGTATTACACCGTGTCCGGCGATGGCCAGGATCATGTGATCGAAACCGGAGAGGACGCCACCTTTACCGTGAAGCGCAGCACGGCGGATGAAAACACCTTCTCCCGCTTTAGCAGCATTCAGGTGGACGGCGCGGACGTGGACGCGAGCAACTATGATAAGTCGGAAGGCAGCGTGATCATCAAGCTGAAAGCCGCTTATCTGGATACGCTGAGCGTCGGCTCCCATATCCTGAAGGTGCTGTTTACGGATGGCTCCGTGGAGATTCCCTTCACGGTATCCAAAGCTGCTGCGGCTGATCCCGTTCCCGCCGCCACCCAGATCCCCGTTGCCAACGCGGCTTACAACATCCCCAAGACCGGCGACGCCGCCGACCTGGCCCTGTGGGCCGGGGCCCTGATCCTGGGCGCGGTTGGCCTGGCGATGCTGAAAAAGCGCAAGCAGATCTGATCAAATGCCCTTCGGGCGGCCTGCCGTAAGGAGGCCGCCCCATTCTTTTTTACAAAGGAACCGCCCATGCAAAACCATCCTGAACACCCCCGCCTGCCCCGCTGGGCGCGGGCCCTGGCCGCCCTGGCGCTGCTGGGGCTGATGCTGTGGGGCTTTGTCCGGCTGGCGGGCTACGGCCTGGACTGGCTGGACTCCCGCCGCTCCAGCGAGGCGCTGCGGCAGGTGTATTACAGCCAGCCGGATACCGATATGCCCGCGCCCACGGAGGCCCCCGCCACGCCCACGGCGGTCCCCCTCACCCCCGCGCCCACGGCCATTCCCGCCGCCACCCTGCCGCCCATGGCCCAGCCCGGGCTGCCCGCCGTCAGCTATCCCGGCAACCCCAGGCTGCAAATCAGCAGCCGCTTCCGCGCCCTGCGCAACAAAAGCAAATACATCGTGGGCTGGCTGACGGCGCCGGGCCTGCTGGACGAGGCCGTGGCCCAGCGGGACAACACCTATTACCTGACCCATGACGCCCTGGGCACAAAGAACGTGAACGGCGCGATCTTTCTGGATGAAAGCATATCGCTTAAAACCCGGCCCTACACGCTGATCCTGTACGGCCACAACATGAAAACCGGGGCCATGTTTGGCAGCCTGCGCAATTATGAAACCCTCTCCTTCTATCACAAGGCCCCGCTGATCACCTTTGATACCCTGTATGAGGAGGGCCGCTATGTGATCTTTGCCGCGGGCAGCATCGGCACCGAGCCTGCGGACCGCAATTTTGTGGATTTCTACGCCCTCACCTCCAACGACCCCGAAAAACGCCAGACCGCCATCAGGAAGCTGCAGACCGTATCCGTGCATACCTGCACCGTGGATGTGCAGCCCGACGACCAGCTGCTGCTGCTGGTCACCTGCGTGGAGCAGGACGACGAGCGCCGCGTCATCGCCGCCCGCCGCCTCCGCGATGGCGAGGACGAAAAGGAACTGATCAAGCAGGTGGAGAAAAGCAGGAAGAAGTGAGGGGGCTTGATTGAAAACGTAAACGAACCGGAAATTGAGGAGTAACGTTTAGATCCTGCTGGCCTTCGGCCAGCAGGATCTCTCATTGACTATATAAAATTTCCCCTCAAAAACACACAAAAGCAGCGAGCCGGTCATCAGATCGACTCGCTGCTTTTGTATCGCGCGATATGCTTACTTGAGCTCAATAGCGGCGCTTGCGTGCGGCTTCCGCCTTCTTCTTGCGCTTGACGCTGGGCTTCTCATAATGCTCACGCTTACGAACCTCGGCCATGACGCCAGCACGGGCGCACTGGCGCTTGAAACGCTTCAGAGCGCTCTCCAAAGATTCGTTTTCCTTGACACGTACTTCAGACACTTGTTTTCCCTCCCTTCGCCTATCTCGCCTTGGCACACGCCGTAAAAACGGCGGATGGCGACCGTGTGTGTATTATACAGCTTAACAGGCAAAACGTCAACTGGTTATTTCATGTTTTAACATTTCTGTCACATCTGTCACGCCAGATTGACGCTCAGCTTGCCGCCGCCCAGCACGTGGAAGTGCAGATGCGGCACGGTCTGGCCCGCGTCGGGCCCGCAATTGCTGACCACACGGTAGCCGGATTCGGTGATGCCCTCCTCTTTCGCCACCACGGTGCAGGCGCGCAGCAGGGCCAGCTGCTCTTCGGCGGCGAGGCCCTCCCATTCGTTCAGGCCGGAAACGTGGCGCTTGGGGATGATCACCACGTGCTTGGGAGCCATGGGATTGATGTCCCGGAAGGCCAGCACGTGCTGATCCTCATAGACTTTGGTGCTGGGGAT
The DNA here is from genome assembly GCA_902781945.1 of uncultured Eubacteriales bacterium. Lineage (GTDB taxonomy): Bacteria > Bacillota > Clostridia > Christensenellales > Aristaeellaceae > SFMI01. The sequence continues at coordinate 8,882 of CACZLE010000031.1, forward strand.
TTCGCCCTTCGCGATGGCGCAAAAGATGCAGTCTGCCATGGTCAAAACTTCCTTTCATTTATATAGACGTAACAGGGAACCGTTTTGTTTCACTTTTTACAAAATTATTTTTCCGGTGAAGCAATCCTTTTCAAATTTCGTCAGCAGCACCTCCCGGCTTTCGCCGCAGAGCGCGCCCTCCGCCTCGCAGCGCATATACTCGGGCGTATAGCCCGCGCTGCGGCCATCCTGGCAGGTTTCAAACAGCACCCGCCGCACCGTGCCCACCTGGCTTTGGCCGTAGGCCTCCGCCATGCGGCGGCCCAGGGCGATGAGCTCCCGGGCGCGGTCCTCCCGGACGTGCCGGGGCACCGCCCCCGCCATCGTGGCCGCGGGCGTGCCCTCCCTTTCGCTGTATGGAAACACGTGCATGCGGCTGAAGGCCATTTCCTCGCAGAAGGCCAGGGACTGCCGGTGCTCCCCGTCCGTCTCCCCGGGAAAGCCGCTCATCACGTCCGTGGTCAGGGCGCAATCCGGGAACACCGCCCGCAGGGCCTGGGCGCTTTGGCGAAATGCGGCGGTATCGTAGCGGCGGCGCATGCGCTTCAAAACGGTGTCGCAGCCGCTTTGCAGGGCCAGATGGAATTGCGGGCAAACCTTGGGCAGCTGACCCAGGGCCTGGGCAAATTCCGCCGTGGCGATCACCGGCTCCAGGCTGCCCAGGCGGATGCGCTCCACGCCCTCGATGCCATGGATGGCAGCAATCACGTCCAGCAGCGCGGTGCCGTCCTTCAAATCCCGTCCATAGCTGGTCAGGTGGATGCCCGTCAGCACGATCTCCCGGTAGCCCGCCTCCGCCAGCCGCGCGGCCTCGGCCTGCACGTCCGCCACGGGCCGGGTGCGGATGCCGCCCCGCACGTAGGGGATGATGCAGTAGGCGCAGAACCGGTCACAGCCCTCCTGTATCTTGAGGGTGGCCCGGGTGCGGCCCTCGTGACGGGTGATGAGCAGCGGCTCAAAGCTGGCGTGGCGCACGTCCGTCACCGCGCAGATGGCGGTGTCCGCGCGCACGGCCTCCTCCAGCAGCGTCACCACCTCCTGCCGCCGGGCGGTGCCCAATATCAGCCGGGCGCCGGTTTCATGCAGCAGTTTTTCCCCGTCCCGCTGGGCCAGGCAGCCGCACACCACGATCTGGGCCGCGGGGTTCAGCCTTTGCGCCCGGCGCACGGCCTGCAGGCTCTTTTTATCGCCGGTCCCCGTCACCGTGCAGGTGTTGATCACATACACGTCGCAGGGCTCGTCAAAGCTGCCCGCCTCGTATCCGGCGCGCTCAAACAGCTCCAGCATGGCCTGGCTGTCATATTGGTTGACCTTGCAGCCCAAGGTGTGAAAAGCGACCTTCATTCTCTTCCGTTCCTTGTCTTTCAGCCTACAAAGGGGAACGGTACTTTCTTTGAGTCAAAGAAAGTACCAAAGAAACCAGCCTTTGACGCAGCCTGCCGCTTTCGGGCAGGCCGGCAAAGCCGGCCAACCTGTGCGCAAAGCGCACAGGGAAAATCCGGTGGACAGATCGAAAAATAAGCAAGCTTATTTTTCGACTGGCCGCCAGATTTTCTAATGTCCGAAAGCTCGCTTGGCGACCATTCAGTTACAGGCGGAAATTAGCATGAGTACAGGACCAAGTTAGTTCGCCCCATACTTCTTTGCAGCTTTCTTCTTAGAAGAAAGCGCGTTTTCTCTTTATTCCAGATTATGAGAAAACGCCATGGCCGCCACGATGGCCGCCAGGCCCGCCGTCTCCGTGCGGAAAATGCGCGGACCCAGGGTCACGGCCTTCGCCCCCGCGGCCAGCAGCGGAGCCACGTCCTCCGGACTCATGCCACCCTCGGGGCCGATCACGATGGCCAGATCGGTGATTTCCGGGGTGATCAGCCGCCGCAGGGCCCCGTCCCGGGCGTCCTCCCAGGGCACCAGGGCCAATTGATGCCGGGGCAGGGCGGCAGCCAGCTCCTTCATGGAGATGGGCCCGGCCACCTCCGGCGTCACCGGGCGAAAGGCCTGCTTGGCCGCCTCCCGGGCGATGCGGTTCCATCGGATCAGCTTTTTGTCCGCCTTGCCCTCCAGCCGCGCCACCGAGCGCGGCATGTTCACCGGCACGATGCGGTGTACCCCGGCCTCGGTGCACTTCTGCACGATGTACTCCATTTTTTCACCCTTGGGCACGCCCTGGTAGAGCGTCACCCGCAGGCTGGCCTCGGGGCTCTGGATCGGCTCCAGCACCCGCACGGTCACGCCGTCGGCAGTATCCGCGATCTCCGCCAGATAGGCCTCGCCGCCGCTGAACAGGTGCACCCGGTCCCCCGCCGTCAGCCGCAGTACCCGCAGGGCGTGATTGGCGTCCTCAGCCTCCAAATGGGCCAGACCCTCCACAATGCCCCGTTCATCCGCAAAAAAGCGATGCATGGTTCTCCTTTGTTCTTGACAAGCCTTTGTCGTATGCCTATAATAAAGACAGGGAGTTGGTAGCTCGCGGTGCTGATCACTCACCGGTGATCAGTATAACAAGCCACCGCGTAATTGCGATACGCGGTGGCTTTCATCTTACTTATGATTTCTGTCGTTTAAGACTTCGATCAATTTCAGCAAGAGGGTCATGGTTGCGATACAAATCATAACGATTTCATATGCGCTCATGCACATCACCCACTTTCATTGGTATTCCGGTGGGTGCAAGCTCCGCGTATTACTCCCTGCCTGCCGAAGGATTGCTCCTTTGGCTTTTTTATTATAGCTGAAACCGATCAAAGCGTCAATCCTTTATGCCAGATGGGCGGCCAGCGCCACCCAATCGCCCTTCTGCATGCGGTCAAAGAGCTGGTAGCCGTTCCTGGTCAGCACGTCCACCACGTCCTGCTCCCGCTCCTTCAGGATGCCGCTGCACACGAAGGTGGCGTTGGCGGTCAGGTGAGCCTTGAGAGGCGCGGCCAGCAGGACGATGACGTCGGCCAGGATATTGGCCACGGCGAACTGGCATTGCACGTTGTCCAGGCCCGCCACCAGGTCTCCCTGGCGGATATCGATTTCCCGGCTCAGGCCGTTCTTTTCCACGTTTTCCTGGGCCACGCGCACAGCCATGGGATCGATGTCCACGCCCAACACGCTGTCCGCGCCCAGGCGGGCCGCCGCGATGGCCAATATGCCGCTGCCCGTGCCCACGTCCAGCACTTTCCCGCCGTGATAGTGCTTTTCGATCATCTCCACGCACATGGCGGTGGTCTCGTGGGTGCCGGTGCCAAAGGCCATGCCGGGGTCCAATTCGATGATCAGATCGCCGGGGGCGGCGTTCCAGTTTTCCCAGCTGGGCTTGATCACCAGGTGCTGGCCCGCCCGGAAGGGCTTGTAATACTGCTTCCAGCACTCGGACCAATCCTGCTCCTGCACCCCTTGCTGGCTGACGGCCAGGGTGCCCAGATCCATGCCGGTCAGCTCCGGCAGGGCCTTTAAGCAGTTTTCCAGTCCGCGCAGGGCCTCCACGCTCTCAAACCAGGCCTTCACCTGCACGTCCTCGGGCATTTCGTCAATCATTTTGGGGTCGATCAGCTCCCAGAAGCCGTTGGGCTTGCTGGGATCGGGCACGTCCGCCCGGTCAATGATCTGGGTGCCCACCGCGCCCTGGCGCAGCAGGGCCTCGCTGACGATGTCCGCGCCTTCGGTGTTGGTGGAAATGGTAATTTCGATCCAGTCCATAGGTTTCTCTCCTTATACCAGCCGCAGCGCCGGTTTGGCGTTGAGCCGCATATCGCCGGTTTCGCCCCGCAGCAGGCGGTAATAGGCCGCGCTGCCGATCATGGCGGCGTTGTCGCCGCACAGGGTCAGCCTGGGCATGTAGAGCTTGATGTTCGCCTGGACGCAGGCCTTTTCAAAGGCCGCCCGCAGGCCGCTGTTGGCGGATACGCCGCCCGCCAGGGCCAGGGACCCGACGTGGTAATCCAGGGCCGCCTGCATGGTCTTGCTGAGCAACGCCTCCACCACCGCGTGCTGGAAGGAGGCCGCCAGATCCTCGGGCTTCATCTGGATGCCCCGCTGCTCCATGGTGTGGTTGGCGTTGATAAAAGCGGTTTTGAGCCCGGAAAAGCTGAAATCGTAGGCTCCCGGCGTGTGGGCCTTGGGGAGTTTCAAGGCGCCCGGATCGCCGTTTTGTGCCAGCTTGTCCAGCAACGGGCCGCCGGGATAGGGCAGATGCAGCACCCGGGCCGCCTTGTCAAAGGCCTCCCCCGCCGCGTCGTCCTGGGTGCAGCCCAGCAGCTGATAGACGCCGTAATCCTCCACCATCAGGATGTGGCTGTGGCCGCCGCTGGCCACCAGACAGATGAAGGGCGGCTCCAAGTCCGGATGGGTGAGATAGTTGGCGCAGATGTGGCCCTCGATATGGTTGACGGGGATCAGGGGCTTGTCCAGCGCCCAGGCCAGGGCTTTGGCGCAGCTGACGCCGGTGAGCAGCGCCCCCACCAGGCCGGGGCCGTAGGTGACGCCGATGGCGTCGATGGCGTCAAAATTCAGTCCCGCCTCCTGCAAAGCGTGGTCCACCATGCGGTCCACCGCGTCCACGTGGGCACGGCTGGCGATCTCCGGCACCACGCCGCCATAGATGGCGTGCAGCGGGATCTGGGAAAAGACGGCGTTGGACAATATCACCCGTCCGTTTTGCACCACCGCCGCCGCCGTCTCGTCGCAGCTGCTTTCGATGGCCAGGATGTTGACGGTGGGCTGGTTTTTGAGTTTTTCCGCCTTTTCACGGCAGATGTCGGTATAGCTCATGGTTGCTCCTAAAAATCAATAGGCAATGATCAGCCCGTGGCGCTCCGCGTAAAAGCTGTCCAGCCCGCGGGTGGGGATGATATCCACCACGATCTGCTGAAACAGGGCGCAGAGCTGCTCCTTGAGCATCCGGGCGCATTCCTCGTTCTGGCAATGGCTGATCACCAGCCGGGTGCCCGCCAGGCCGGTCTTTTTGATCTCATCCGCCAGGAAGCGCACCATGCCCCGCTGGCCGCGGGCCTTGCCGCGGATGGCGATTTCGCCGTTGTCGTCCCCCACGCCGATGCCCCAGAAGCCCAGATGGCCGGCGATGAGGCCGATCAGGCGGTTGACCCGGCCCGATTTGATGAGATTATGGTAGGAGGAGAGGGCGAAGGCGATATGGGTGCGGGCCGCCAGGGCAATCAGCTCCCGGGCGATCTCCTCCAGGGCCTTTCCCTGGCGGATCAGCTGGCAGGCGGCGCGGATCAGCAGCACGGTTTCCGGGCCGGTGGATTTGGTATCGATGACGGCGATCTGCTTGTCCGGCTCCGCCTCCAGCACCATCTCCCGGGCGGTGCAGGCGCTGTTATAGCTGCCCGATAGGTTGCTGGAGATGGTGAAGGCCAGCACCGGGCCGGGGGCGGAAAAGAGATCGGCCCACAGCTGCGGCGCGGGGCACGCGGTCTGGGCGGCCTCGCTGTGCCGTTCGTTGGCGGTCAGCATTTCCTCCACCGAAATCGTTTCGTCGTCCGTGTACTCGGTTTCTCCCACGCGGATGGTAAACGGAACGGTGGCAAAGTCGATGTTCTCGTCCGCTTCCGGCAGGGAGAACAGGTCACAGCTAGAATCAGCGACAATGTGCCATGTCATTTTTCTCACCTTGCTTTCCAGGTCGGTCATTTTCCTTTCCGGGCTCCGGCGCGGAGAGCCTCCGCCGCGGCCACGACCGTGGGCGGCAGCAGCCCCAGGGGCAGGACGGTCAGCGCCAGCCGCCCGGCCAGGAAGGTGAACATGGGCTCGGGCATCAGGCAGATGAGCAGGTCGGTGTTGGGGTTCAGCAGCCACAGGTCGTTGGTGAAAAGCAGGCGGTGCATCAGGATAAAGGCGTTTTCAAAATCCAGGGCGATATACGTTGCAACAGCGCCCAGCAGCAATACGCACAGGCCCGTCCCCAGCCAAAAACCTCGTGGATCGGGCTTTTTGATCAATGCAACCGCCAGGACCGCCAAGGGGATCAGCAAGATCCAGGCCCGGTCAAACAGCCGGAACAGCCCCCGGATATCCGAAAGGTGGGTCATTTCCCGCTGGTTGAAAACGTCAAAGGCCACGTCCCCGCCGGAAAAATACTCCGCCAGGGACATGGCGATCTGATCATAGGCGCTTTCGGGAACCCCCAGCCGGGCGGTATCCCCGAAGGCGTGGAAGCATCGGGCGTACAGCTGCCCGTCCCGGCCCATGCGCACTGCCGTAAAGCAGGCGACGAACGCCAGCCACAGCAGCAGACACAGGGCCGTGGCGAGGGCGTAAACCGCGCGCCGCATTACTGCATTTTCAGGTAGGCCACGGTGAAGCCGTCCAGGGCGCCGTTCATCACGTCGTCGATGGCGCCGGTCTCATAGCCGGTGCGGTGGTCCTTCACCATGGTATAGGGCTGGAAGACGTAGGAGCGGATCTGGCTGCCCCACTCGATCTTCTTCATTTCGCCCTTGATGTCGGCCATCTGCTGCTCGCGCTCGCGCTCGCGGATCTCCAGCAGCTTGGATTTCAGCATCTTCAGGCACGTGGCGCGGTTCTGCACCTGGTCGCGCTCGGTCTGGCAGGCCACCACGATGGTCACGTCGTCCTTCACATAGGTCATGCGCACGGCGGAGGAGGTCTTGTTGACGTTCTGGCCGCCCGCGCCGGAAGAGTGATAGGTGTCCACGCGCACGTACTTCATGTCCACTTCGATCTCGCCGTCGTCCTCCTCCAGCAAGGGAGCCACGTCCAGGCTGGCAAAGCTGGTGTGGCGGCGGGCGTTGCTGTCAAAGGGGCTGATGCGCACCAGGCGGTGCACGCCCTTTTCGCCCCGCAGGAAGCCGTACGCGTGGTCGCCGCTCACCTCGAAGGTGACGGATTTGAGTCCGGCCTCGTCGCCGTCCAGGATATCAAGCAATTTCACCTGGAAGCCCATGTGCTCGCAATAGCGGGTGTACATGCGGTAGAGCATGCTGGTCCAGTCCTGGGCCTCGGTGCCGCCCGCGCCCGCGTGCAGAGACAGCACGGCGTCCCGGTCATCATAGGGTCCGCGCATCAGGGTTTCCAGCTCCAGGGCCTCGGTGTCCACCCGCAGCTTGTCCAGCATGTCGCTGACCTCGCCCACCATGCTGCTGTCGTCCTCTTCCTCGGCCAATTCCATCATGACCTCGATGTCGTCGCACTGGCTGCCAAGGCCCTCGAAATGGGCGATCTTGTCCTCCAGCTGTTTGATCTTGCGGGTCACGTGGGTGCTGCGCTCCAGGTTGTCCCAGAAGCCCTCGGCGTTCTGCTCCTCCCGCAGCTCCTCCAGTTCCTCGTTCATATGGTCGATGTGCAGGCCCTCGCCCACATCCTTGAGGCGATTGCGCAGGTCCTCCACGTCGGCGCGGAACTTTTCAAATTCAAGGATCATATCGTTCAACTCCTATAGAATAGTGGCTGCAATGCCGCCCAGCCTATCCTTCCGATTCATAATAGTAGGAATAATCAATTCCCTTCATGAACAGTTCCCGATCATCAACCGAATCCGTAAGCGCATTTTCGATCAAGCGGAGAATGTCTCTGTCGTCATACGGGCTTTTCTCCATGGCGGCAAGATACGCTTTCTTATCGATTTTGCTCCAATCCACGCATCTTGAAAGGTGTTTCTTCAAGATCAGATCAAGCCATATCCTGGCGCTGCGCCCGTTCCCTTCCATAAAGAGATGCGCCACATTCATCTCCACATATTTCTTGCCGATTTCCGTCAGCGTCCTTTCCGGCATCGCTTCGATATTTTTTAAGGTCTGCGGCAAGAACTCTGCGCTTGCGAACATAAAGCCGGATTTGCTGATGTTCTTTGTTCGTATCTGTCCCGCGAAATCGTAGAGGCCCCCAAACAGATAAGCATGAATTTGCTGCAATCCTTTTACGGTTCCCACCTCTATGGCATGAATCGCGCCTGACTCAAACAGATCGTATGCTTTCAGTTTGCTTCTTTCATCAATGGAGCTCCCGATAGAAGCGATCCAGGCTTGAAACACATCCTTTTTCGGGCTTTTCAGCACGGCCATCAGGGTGCCGAGCATCTCGTCATCGATAACGTCCGTGTTGTATTTTTTGCCGTCGGAGGCTGTCATTTTCAGTTGTTTGCAATTTGCAAACAACTGGCTGTTGCGCCTTTTGACGGTGGCCCAATAAATCCTTGGATTGGCTGTATCCGCAATAGCCGCGACCACATCCATGGCGCACAGCCACCATTTGGACGTTTCCTCATCCCATACGGAACGCACCGGTATGTCGTCAAAAAAGCGAATGGATGATTTTATGCTCATTCCGTCCTTTCGCCTCCCGGAGATCAAATCACTGCGCGTTCCGTCCGTGGCAGTTCTTGTATTTCAGGCCGCTGCCGCAGGGGCAGGGATCGTTGCGGCCGGGCTTTTTGTCCACGCGGATGGGGCCCGCGCCGCTCTGGCGGCTGGCCGCGGCGGCCTTTTCGTGGGCGGAATTGTTCTTCACGTCGTTGGTGCCGGTGATGGTGGCTACGGCGCGGCGCTGGGGCGCGGCGTTGCGGTCGGCGATCTGAGCCAGGAAGACCAGGCGCACGGTGTCCTCGCGGATCAGGCGCACCATGTCCTCAAACATGTCGTAGGACTCCATCTTGTACTCGTTGATGGGGTCGCGCTGGGCGTAGGCGCGCAGGCCGATGCCGTCCCGCAGCTGATCCATGGCGTCGATGTGATCCATCCAGCGGCGATCCACGCTGTGCAGCAGGAAGGCCCGCTCCAGCTCGCGCATATCGTGGCCGTAGGCGGTCAGCTGCTTTTCGCGCTTGTCGTACAGGTCCAGGGCGATGGCCTTCAAATGGGCCTGCAGGTCCTCCTTCTTCATGGCCCGCAGCTCCTCCTGGTGATCCAGGATCACGCCCGCGGGCACACACAGGCGGTTGAGGTAATCGGCCAGCTGATCCAATTGCCAGTTGGCGCTGTTCTGGTCGACGCAGTCGTGGGCGATGGCGGCGGACAGCAGATCGTCGATCATGGTGACGATGTTGTCGTGTACGTTTTCGCCCTCCAGCACCTGCTTGCGCTGCTTGTAGATCAATTCGCGCTGCTGGTTCATCACGTCGTCGTATTGCAGCACGTGCTTGCGGATCTCGTAGTTGCGGCTCTCCATGCGCTTCTGGGCGTTTTCGATCTGCTTGGTCAGCATGTTGGCGTCCAGGGGCGTGTTTTCGTCCATGCCCAGGCGGCTGGTGATCATCTTCATGCGCTCGCCGCCGAAGACGCGCAGCAGATCGTCCTCCATGGAGATAAAGAACTGGCTGCTGCCGGGATCGCCCTGGCGTCCGGCGCGGCCCCGCAGCTGATTGTCGATGCGGCGGCTCTCGTGGCGCTCGGTGCCCAGGATATGCAGGCCGCCCGCCGCCACCACGCGCTCGTGCTCGGCGTCGGTCTGCTTTTTGTATTCGTTGCGCAGCTCGTTATAGTGCTTGCGGGCGGCCAGGACCTCCTCGTCCACGTCCTCGTTGTGGCCCGTGGCCAGTTCGATGATGTCCTCGCTGTATTCCTCCTGGCGCATGGTGCGGCGGGCCATGAAGTCCGGGTTGCCGCCCAGCAGGATATCGGTGCCGCGGCCTGCCATGTTGGTGGCGATGGTGACGGCCCCGTAATGACCGGCCTGGGCCACTATTGAAGCCTCGCGGGCATGGTGCTTGGCGTTCAGCACCTCGTGCTCCACTCCCCGCAGCTCCAGCATATGGGAAAGCAGCTCGCTGACCTCAACGGAAATGGTACCCACCAGCACGGGCTGGCCCGTGGCGTGACGGCGGATGATCTCCTCCACCACGGCCTGATATTTGCCCTTCTTGGTGGTGTAGATCATGTCGTTCATGTCCTTGCGGATCATGGGCTTGTTGGTGGGGATCACCACCACGTCCAGGCGGTAGATGCCCTGGAATTCGGCCTCTTCCGTCTTGGCGGTGCCCGTCATGCCGGAGAGCTTGTCATACATGCGGAAGAAGTTCTGATAGGTGATGGTGGCCAGGGTGCGGCTTTCGCGCTCCACCTTCACGTGCTCCTTGGCCTCCAGGGCCTGATGGAGACCGTCCGAGAACCGGCGGCCCACCATGATGCGGCCCGTGAACTCGTCCACGATCATGACCTGGTTGTCCTGCACCACATAGTCCACGTCCCGCTTCATGATGGCGTTGGCCTTCAGGGCCTGGATGATGTGGTGATAGAGCTCGTTGTTCTCGGGATCGGAAAGGTTTTCGATATCGAAGAACTTCTCCGCCTTGGCCACGCCCTGCTCGGTGAGCTGGGCGGATTTGTCCTTTTCATCCACCCAGTAATCGCCCGTGTACTGGGCGTCGCTGCCCATGAGGCGCTTGACGGTGGAGCTTTGGCCCGCGGTATTGGGGTCCTCGATCTTTTCGCCCTTTTCCAGACGGCAGACGAAGCGGTCCGCCCGCTCGTACAGGTCGGTGGATTTTTCGCCCTGGCCGCTGATGATCAGGGGGGTGCGGGCCTCGTCGATCAAAATGGAGTCCACCTCGTCCACGATGGCGAAGTGGTGGCCCCGCTGCACCATGTTCTGCTTGTAGACCACCATGTTGTCGCGCAGGTAGTCAAAGCCCAGCTCGTTGTTGGTGGCGTAGGTGATATCGCAGTTATAGGCGGCCTGGCGCTGCTCGGGGGTCATGCCGGTGAGGATGATGCCCACGCTGAGGCCCAGGAAGCGGTAGAGCTTGCCCATCTCCTCGCCCTGGAACTGGGCCAGGTAATCGTTGACGGTGACGATGTGCACGCCCTTGCCCTCCAGGGCGTTGAGGTATGCGGGCATGGCGGCGGTCAGGGTCTTGCCCTCGCCGGTCTTCATCTCGGCGATGCGGCCCTGATGCAGCACAATGCCGCCGATCATCTGCACCTTGAAGGGGCGCAGGCCCAGCACGCGCTTGCTGCCCTCGCGCACCACGGCGAAGGCCTCCACCAGCAGGTCGTCCAGGGGCGTGCCGCTCTGGGCGCGCCCTTTCAGCTCCTCGGTCTTTTGCCGCAGCTGGGCGTCGGTCAGCTTTTCATATTCCGGCTCCAGCGCGTCGATGGCGTCCGCCAGCTTGTACAGGGGCTTTAACAGCTTTTCGGGGCTGGGGGTCAATAGCTTTTTAATGAGTTCCATTTTTCAAACTCCTAAAAGGAAAAATCAGTCCTCGTCCTCATCCTCCACCACGTCGGCCTCGGTGGATTTCTTGGCGTTCTCGTCGATGCCCAGCTTGTCGGCCACCTTCTTCTTGGCCTTGCGCCACCAGATGGCGGCCACCGCGCCCACGGCCACCGCCACGCCCACGATGGCCTGGATGGCATAGGTGGTGACGGAGGGGTCGATATAGGCGAAGGCGGGGGCCATGAACGTGATGTTCAGGGACAGCACCAGCATGAGGATCAGAAAAACGCGCTCACTCTTTTTCATTGTTGTTTTGCTCCTTCTGTTTATTGCTGCCGTAGGATTTTACGGCGTCCATAATGGCGCGGTATCCGGCCTTGCCGGAGGCGCCAAAGTTGGCGATGTATTTTTCGCGCAGGGCCAATATCTCCTGCTGATAGCGGTCCCGATCCCCCAGCACCTGCCGCAGGGTGTCGTTCAGCGTATCCACCTTGTCCATGTCCACGCTGACGCCCACCCGGGAGCGCAGGGACAATTCCAGCGGCTCCACGCCCAGCTTGTCGTAATCGGTGTTGTTGATCTTGGGCGGGGTGTTGATGAACACGCAGGGCCGCAGGGTGACGAAGGCGAACTCGTAGGCCGTGCCCGACCAGTCGGTGATCACCACATCGGAGCCGTAAATGCTCTCGTTGCCGCTGAAATCCCCCTCGAAGGTGAGATCGCCGCCCTTATAATCCTGCCAGCGGGCGGTAAGGGCGTCCCAGCGGGCGCGGTAGCGCTTTTTGTACTCGGGGTGGGGCCGCACGATGACCTGATAGCCCTGGCCCAGGATACAGTTTAACATATCATCGACGCATGTGTCCAGTATATTATCGGGCTGCCAGGAGGGGGCGATGAGGATCTGAGGCTTTTGCCGGGGGGTGTGATCCATCCGCTGATAGGCGTCGTACAGGGTTTCCAGCTGGCCGTAGCCGCAGGCCACCAGCTTCTTTTCCGGCAGGCCGTCCCGCTTCTCCCGGGCGCGGATCTCCTCAAACTGGAAGTCGCCCACGCACAGGATCTCGTCATAGTGATCCAGCGCCCCGGTATGCAGCACCATGTGGGTGGACAGGGGGTAGTGGAACATGTAAATGTAGGTGATGTCCTTGCGGACGTAGCTGCGCTTGTAGTGGTAGTTTTCCAGGTCGCTCATGGTCATGACCACCACGTCGGCGTCCATCTTCATGAACAGGGTGATCAGCTTCTTGTCGCCGATGTAGTAGGGCTGGATGCGCTCGTTGGTTTTTGCGATCTCAAAGATCTGGTCGTTCGGGTCGCTGGTGATATAGTGGATCACCACGTTGCTGCGGCGCAGCAATTCATCGATGACCTTTTCAAAGTATTTATAGAACCCGCTGCCCTCGCTGTAAAACACCAGGTGCTTGTTGGCGATGGAGAAGAAGCGCTTGTAGTCCGCCTTCTCCCGGGCCTTTTCCTCCTTGGTGCGGGTGCCGCCCACGCTTTGCAGCTGGGCCAATTGGCGCTTGCTCTCCTCCAGGGCCTCGTAATCCACGTATTTGCGGGGATCGATGACGTGATTGAGGATGTGGAGCTGCAGGATAGCCAGCAGATTGCTGGCGATCCAGTACACCGCCACCCCCGCGGGCACGAAGGCGCCCAGGTACAGGCTGATGCCCACGCTGAGGGCCATGGTGCCGTACTTGTTCAATTTGCCCTGCTCGCTTTGCAGGACGTTACTGCGGTTCTGGGCCACGCACAGCAGGTACGCGCTGCATCCGGCCAGCAGGGGCATGAGCCACAGCACGCCCCCGGCGGAGGCGGGCACGGCCCCCAGGTCGATGCCCAGAAAGGAGGTTCTGAGGGCCTCCACCTGGCGCAGGGCCTCCGGCAGGTTCAGGGCGGCGAAGTCTGCGGCGTACAGGCCGCTGTGTACCGCGCTGACCGCCCGCAGCTGGATGGAGCCGCTTTCCGGATTGGCCCCCGTCAGGCGGCAGGTCAGGTCGATCAGCGCCTGGCTGGTTTCTGCGGGCAGATGCAGCAGATGGTCGAAGGGATGATAGATCACCTGCACCAGGCCCATGAGCAGCACGATCTGGATAAACAGGGGGATGAGGCTCGCCAGGGGATGATAGCCCTCCCGCTTGTACAGTCTGCTCTGCTCCTCGGCGATGGCGTCCCGGTCCCCGAAGAATTTGGCCTTCACCCGGTTGAGCTCCGGCTGGATGCGCACCACCTTGATGGAATTTTTATGCACCCAGATGCCGACGGGCAGCAGGATCACCTTGGTGATCAGGGTAAAGAGCAGGATCGCGGGGCCGTAGCTGCCGAGCAGGCCGTAGCACCAGCGCATCACGTGGCCCAGGGGCGCGCCCAGCAGGGAGATGAGGGTGTTCATCGGGTTCATCCTTTCGCGGCGAAGCGCACGGAGGGCCCAAATCGCCTTCCGTGCGCCCGCGTAACGCCGTTTTCTTTAGTTGAAGGACTGTGCCAGGGGCTCGTACACATAGCTGCCCCGGTTGTATTCCTTTTGCAGGTCCTTGCCGGTGCCGGTGTAGGTGTAGGTCTGCCACAGGTTGTGGCTGCCCAGGCCCAGGTCGCTGTAGCAGGTGACCAGGGAATAGATGTTCAGGTCGCGGCCCACCACGCTGCACTGACGGGTGCGGCTCTCGCCGGGAGCCCAGTCAAAGATGCTGTCGCCGTAGGGGTATTCCGCGCCGATAACGCTCAGGATGGTGCCGGGGAAATCGCAGTGGGAGATGGGGGCGGAATTGACGGCCCATTCGCTGTGATGCTCGCCGGGCTGCTTGATCCAGTACACCACCTGCATGTTGGCCTGCTTGTCGCCGTGGTCGGCGGTGATGATGATGGTGGAATCGTCGTAGACCCCCGCCTTCTTCATGGCGGCGATGTAATTGGCCACCATGGTCATATAGCCGGTGATGTTCTCGTCCCGGCTGGCGTTGGCCTTGTAATTGCCGTTGACATCGGAGGAATAGGGGGCGTGCGCGCCGCGCAGGTGGATCATCTGGATGTACTTTTTATCGGTATCGTCCAGGGTCAGGCCGCCCCGGGCCTTGAGCTGATCCAGAAAATCTGTATAGGAATAGATGGGATCGGCCACCTTGACGGGATTGTTCTTGTAGTCCAGCAGGTTGTCCAGCTTGCCCACGGCCCAGGACATGGCGCCGTCGGAAATGGAGGTGTAATAATAGTAGCGGAACTCATATCCCTTGTCGTGGATGGTGTTGAAGATGTAGTTGGCGCGGTCGCTGGTCCAGGCCTTTTCAAAGAACTGGCCCACCAGCAGGCTGGGATCGTATTCATAGCCCGTCAGCATATGGGTGACGGAGGGATAGGTGCCGATGTAGCGGGGATCGCAGTTGTTGTAATAGGTAAAATCGTTGAACTGTCCCAGGGTGCGGATGTTGTTTTCCACCGTGGCGTTCATGTAGTTGTTGGCAAAGTAGTCCACGATGAAGATGACCACGTTGCCGCTCTTGCTGACGCTGTATTCCTTTTCGCCGTCCAGCACGTAATAGAAGCGGTTTTCGGCGTTGTACTCGGGGTTCACGTGCATGCCGCAGTAGGTGCACTCGTCGCTCATGATATAATCGTAGAGGGCGGGAGAAACGATGCCGTTGACGGTGAAGCCGTTCATCTGCTGGAGCAGCATGACGCGCTGGGTCATGGTGGCGTCGAAGGTGCTGCTGTTGGCGCTGTCAAAATAGCCCAGTTCCGCCATACGGGCCCGCAGCTTGCCCACGAAAGTGCCGCTGGAGCCCTCCTTGAGGGTGCCCGCCACGGCCCCGCCGGGGCCCTTGGCGGAGGAAGAGAACAGCTTGTCATAGGTGGCCTGGTCCACGGTGCCCGTGACGCTCAGGCCGTTGCTCAGCTGAAACTGCTGCACCCGCTCGGTGGCGGAGGCGTTATAGGCGCTGTTGTTGATGGCGGTGTTGTAATAGCCCAGCTCGTACAGGCGCTGCTTGATGGCCAGCACCTCGTTGCCGCTGTCGCCCTCGCGGTAGAGCACCTTGCTGGCCTGGGAGGCGGTGACGGTCACGGCGGCGGTCTCCGCCTGGGGCGCTTCGGTGGCAGCCGCCACCACCACGGGCTGCTTGTAGGGCTGGCCGTTCTTCATGATCACGCTGTCGGAGAAGATCAATTCGTAAAGCGCCTCGTCCACCACGCCGGTCTGCTGCAGGCCGTTGGCCTTCTGCAGTTGCTTTACGCGCTCGGTCATGGTATCATTAAAGACGTTGTGGCTGATGGCGCCGTTGTAATAGCCCAATTCCAGCATGCGCTCCTTGAGGGCCATCACCTCGTCGCCCTTGTCACCCTGCTTGTATACGGTCTCGGCCAGGGCCGGGACAGACAGCAGCACGCACAGGATCATCAGCAACAGGAAAAATCGTTTCATCTGTTTTCTCCTTTTCCTTCGGAAAATAAAAAAGAAAGTCGCGCATTGATTATTATACCATTTTCCATGGAATCCCGTCAACCGCATATCCTGGCGCGGACGGGAAGGATTTGTAAATTTACCTCGCTTTTTGGATGGAAGAAAGGCCGCCCCGCATGAAAAAGCTGTGTCTCCTGCTCCTGCTGCTCCTGCTGCCCGCCCTGGCGCGGGGGGATGCGCTGCCCGTGCTGCGCCTGGATACCCCGGTGCTGGACTACGTGGCCGCAAAGCCCGGCCTCTTGACGCTGGGAGATTTTTCCACCCCCGTCACTGCCAAATACCGGGGCAGCTATTCCGTCACCTTCACGGGCAAGCGCAATTATTCCCTGCACCTGAAGGATGAAAAGGGCGATCAGCGCAAAGTCTCCCTGCTGGGGCTCAGGGAGGACGACGATTACGTGCTCCTGGGGGCCCTCAGCGACCCCTGCCGCCTGCGGAACGCCGTGGGGCTGGAGCTGTGGCGGGCCCTGGGCCATGACGCCCCCGCCGCCGCCCCCTGCGAGCTGTACTTTGGGGATTATTACAAGGGCGTTTATTTTCTGGTGGAGCGCCCGGACCGCAAAAGCGCGGGGGTGCCCAGGGACGGGGCCCTCTACCGGGTGCTGGCCGCCCGGGTGGACGGCGTGGATCTATTTTCCTGTCCGGACCCCGGTGCGCCGGGGGAGGAAACGTGGTATAATGTGGGCAGGGAGTATGGCGGCTGGGAGCCGCTGCAGGGCTTTTTGACCGCCGACGACCCCCTGCCTCTGCTGGATCTGCCCGCCTTTGCCGATTACTGCCTGTACGTCAACCTCATCGGCGCCACGGACAACATGAAAAAGAACCTGTACCTGGGCTGGGACGGGGACAAACTGTTCCCCATGCCCTGGGATCTGGACGCGGCCTTCGGGCGGCTGTACAACGCCTCCCCCGCCGATCCGGACGCCTGGTTTTCCGGCCCGCTGCCGGACGGGCTGATGGAATCGGAGCAGTTTCAGACCCTGCTGCGTCAGCAATGGCAGAAAAGCCGGGAACTCCTGTCCCCCGGCAGCGTCATGGCCCGCTTTGAGGCCTGGCATGACCGTCTGGGCGACGCCTGGGACCGGGAAGCGGCCCGCTTTCCCGTCTATACGGACAGCTCCACCGGTCTGTCCTATCCCCTGGACCCCGAGGCCGAGCTGCAATTCATCCGCGATTATCTGGAACACCGTTTCGCCCTGATGGACGCCCTTTTCGGAGAGTGAACATGACCAAAGAAGCCAAACGATTCTGCCTGGGGGCCGCGATCCTCTGCGCCCTGTGCCTGCTGCTGGAGGGGGTGCTTTTCCAGGCCGATGCCCTGAGCAGCAGAAAGCTGCGCCCCCAAAGCCTGTCCCTGGCGGACGCCCGGGTGGAAACGGCGGAAATCGCGCCGGAATTCAGCGACGTGGAGGCCGTGATGCCCTCCAACGCCGACGCCGCGCCCCTGATCCGCACCCGGGTGACCTGGGAAAGCCTGGAGCTTGAGGATATTGAGACGGCTGCCCTCAGCTTTACGGGAGATCGGCAGCTGATCTGGGCGGAGCTGCATCTCAGCGACGACGCCTACCGCTATGGTGAAGCCCGGGCGGACCGGGTACCTGCCCTGCCGGGGGAGGTTTCCTGCGCCCGGCTGGAAAGCCACGGCGCGCTCCACGCCCTGACGGTGCAGTTTGAGACGGCGGACGCCACCGCCGCCCTGACCGATTTGACCCTCAACGCCCCTGTGCCCTACCGTTTCAGTCTCCTGCGGCTGGGGCTCCTGCTGCTGCCGTCGCTGGGGATCTGCGCCATATTGAGCTTCCGTCTGTGGACCGTCGTACTGGATCGCCGCAAGGCCGTCCACCGCCTGTGCTATCTGCTGACGGCGGGGCTGTGCGTCGCCCTGGTATTGGTCATCGGCGGCCTGTGCGTGCCCGAGGAGGCTGGCCGCTTCCCCTACACCCGGGCCATCGAATATCCCTTTGAGTCAGACGTTTATCGCTATCGCTCCCTGACCCACGCCGTGCTCTACGATATGCTGGCTCAAGGGCGGACAAGCATTCCGGCAGCTCCCGATGAAAAGCTGCTGGCCCTGGAGAACCCCTATGATCCCACGGCACGGCTGGAAAGCGGCGCGGAGGTGCTGTTTGATTACGCCCTCCGCGACGGCCAGTATTACAGCTATTTCGGCCTGACGCCGGTATTGACCTTTTACGCCCCCTACAGGCTGCTGACGGGCCATCTGCCCGCCTACACCACGGCAGGCCTCTTCTTCGCCCTGCTGACGGTGGCCGCCGCCTTCCTGTGCGTGTGGGAGGCCGCCCGGCGGTTTATCCAGAAGCCTACCGTGCTGGGCCTGTGCCTGACGGCGGCGGCGGTGACCCTGGGCAGCCACGTGCTGATGCTGGAAGCCTGCGCGGACCGCTACCATCTGACCATCGCCTGCATGCAGAGCTTCTTCTTCCTGGTGCTCTGGAGCGCCCTGGCCGCCTGCCGACAAAAGGCGCCCTGGAAGCGCTGCGTGACCTTCGCCGCCTGCGGCTTTTTCACCGTGCTGCTCACCGGTTCCCGGGCCACGGGAGCGCTGGCGGCGGCGGGCTGGGTGATCCCCCTGTTTGTGCTGGTATTGCTCGATAAAAAGCGCCCGGCCAAGGGAAAGGCCCTGGACGCCCTGTGCTTCCTGCTGCCGCTGTGCATCGGCGCGGGCCTGCTCATGGCCTACAACACCGCCCGGTTCGGCTCGCCCTTTGAGTTTGGCCAGACCTGGCAATTGACCCTGGAGGACATCCACTACAACCGCGTGCGCCTGCGGGATCTGCTGCCCACCCTGTATTATTACTATCTGGACAGCCTGCGGCTGACGGCGGAATTCCCCTTTGTCACCCTGCATCAGAGCTTTGTCAACCACAGCGGCAACTGGTTTTACGCCGTGGCCAACGCCGGGGCCCTGAGCGTGCCCGTCACCTGGGGGCTGTGCCTGCTTTTCGCCCTGCCGGACAAGGATCGCCGGGGCAAGCTGTCCGTCTACCTCACCGCCGTCTGCGTCACCTTGCCCCTGGCCCTGATCAGCTACGCCGTGGCCGGGGTGGCCCACCGCTATGTGTGCGACATCCTGCCCACCCTGTGCCTGGTGGGCGGGCTGACGGCCTGCGACCTGGGCAGTCGGGATGCCCGGGAGGGCCGCGGAGCCGCCAGCGCCGCGCTGGGCCTGCTGTGCGCCTGCACCCTGCTGGTGGCCCTGGGGCTGAGCTTCAGCAACTACCGGGATTTCATCAGCCAATACGCCCCCGGCAAATACCTGGCCCTGTACCGCCTGTTCACCCTGCGCTGAAAGGAGTCCACACCATGGACAAGATCGCCGTGCTGCTCCCCTGCTATAACGAGGCCGCCACCATCGGCAAGGTGGTGCGGGATTTCGCCGCCGCCCTGCCCGAGGCCGTGATCTACGTATACGACAACAATTCCACCGACGGCACGGCGGATATCGCCCGCGCCGCCGGGGCCGTGGTGCGCCCGGAGCCCCGCCAGGGCAAGGGCAACGTGATCCGCGCCATGTTTCGGGATATCGACGCGGACTGCTATGTGATGGCGGACGGCGACGACACCTATCCCGCCAAGCATGCCCGGCAGATGGCCGACCTGGTGCTGGAGGGCTCCGCGGACATGGTGGTGGGGGACCGCCTGAGCAGCACCTATTTCAGCGAAAACAAGCGGCCCTTCCACGGCGGCGGCAACCTGGCCGTGCGCAAAATGGTCAACCTGATTTTCAAGGGCAATCTCACCGATATCATGACGGGTTACCGGGCCTTTTCGCCGGAGTTCGTCAAGTCCTTCCCCGTCCTCAGCCGGGGCTTTGAGATCGAAACCGAAATGAGCATCCATGCCCTGGACACCAACATGAAGATCGCCAGCCTGCCCGTGGATTTCCGGGATCGCCCGGCGGGCAGCGTCTCCAAGCTCAACACCTTTTCCGACGGCTTCAAGGTGATCCGCACCATCTTCCGCCTGTTCCGGGATTACCGGCCCCTGTCCTTCTTCGGCCTGCTCTCCGCGCTGCTGGCCGTCGTCGCCGTGGCGCTGCTGGTTCCCGTCTTTGCCGAGTATTTCGCCACCGGCCTGGTGCCCCGCTTCCCCACCCTGTTCTTCGGCTGCTTCCTGCTGCTGGCCGCGGTGTGCCTGCTCATCGGCGGCCTGGTGCTGCACACCCAGCGCGTCCACGCCCGCCAGCAGAGCGAAATGCTGCGCAACATGGCCGCCATGCTGCTGCGGCGGATGGAATAAGGGGACACGAAGCGAAAAACAGAAATTTGACGGGGAGGGGAGTACGCTTCTCTTTTGCGTCAAAAGAGAAGCAGAAAACCTGCGTTTGTCGCCGTAAATGCAGTTGACGCAACGAGAAGCAAAACCGCAGTCCACCGCTTCCGGGCAGCCAGCTTCGCTGGCGTGCTGTGCGCAAAGCGCACAGCAAAAACCGGCGTCAGGCCGGAGAAAATGAGTAAACTCATTTTTCCGGACTGTTGCCGGTTTTCTTATGCCCGGAAGCTCTTGCTGCGACTTCCAAGTTACCCCAAGCGGGCCCTGGCGCAGAGCTCGAGGCCGCGGAGGCCTCGAATGTCTCTCCTTGCCAATTTCTGTTTTTCGATATCCCGTATTAATTTGGGAAAAGGATCAGTTCAATCCCTTCAGCCACTCCGTCACCTGGGGCAAGGCGGTGGCCGCATCGTCGTCAAAGATCGCCAGGGCGTTATCGCTGACGGTGGCCTGGGTATAGGTCCGGGTGGCTGTGACGGCCTGGCCCAGACCGCTGCCGCCGTGGGTCACCACGTTGTACACAGTCTTGCCCGTCAGGTCCACGCTCCGCAGGAAGGTGACCACGGGTTCGGGCAGGGTGCCCCACCACAGGGGATGCACCAGGAATACGGTGTCATAGGCGGACAGATCGGGAGCATCCCCGTCCAGGGCACGATAATCGTCGCTGCGCATTTCGGCCCCGGCCTGCTTTACGGTATCGCCGTAGCTGGAGGCATAAAGGTCCGCCACCCGGATGGCGTATTGGTCGCAGCCCGTGGCCTGGGCGATCATATCGGCAATCAGCTCGGCGTTGCCGATGAGCTGCCCGTCCTCCTCCATGAGGGAGGCGCTGGACACGGCATCCACGTTGCTGTCAAAGTCGCTGTTGCCCACCCGGGTGAAATACACCGCGATGGCGCGGCGCTGGCCCAGATCCACGGTCTCGCCGGTGACGGCGGCCTGCCGATCCACCGTGACCCTGCGAAAATGCCGGCGCAGGTAGGTGCGGCCCCACAGAAAATACACAGCAACGGCAGCAGCCGCCAACACCGCTAAAATGATCCAAACAACCTTTTTCTTCTTCATTCAACCATCCCATCCAGCATATAGGCGTGGCTGAACGCCTTCTTGCCATGCACGTCCGTGACCTCCACGCGGATGTAGGTGTCGGCCTTCTGCAGCGGGATGACGCCCTCGGTGATGGTCTTCCCCACGGGCGCGAAGGCGGTGCCGCGGGTGGTGGCCCGGCCCAGCATGCGGGCGGAAATGGAGGTGGCGGGGCTGCACTTGACGTGCAGCTCGTTGTTTTCGATGTACATATCCTCGATGGTGGGGCCCATGGAGGCGTAGAAATGCCCTTTTTCCAGGGCTTCGATGACAGCCTCGTAGGTCAGTTCCCTGGCCTTGATCATGTTGAAGCCGCCAAAGCTGTCGCAGGCGGGATGGCCCACGGGGAATTTGTTGTGGTTGTCGTCATTGGCCAGGCAATAGATGTTCTTGCCCAGGCGCAGCATCTGGTCGTAGGCCCAGGCGTCGTTCTCGGGGAAGCCCTCCAGGGAGGAGCCGTAGTTGACCACCTCCATGGCGTACACGCCCTCGTACTTGCCAAACTCCTCCACCGTCTCCAGGGACCAGCTGGGATGGTTGTAGGCCACCAGGTAGCCGTTCTCCGTGGCGGTTTTGATGATCGCGTTAATGTCCCGGGGACAGTAATGCCGGTCGCACAGCTCGCCCACCCGGGGAATATCCTCCACCTTGATGCCGTTCTTTTCGATATAGTGCAGATACTTGGGGTCCACGGCGATCTGCCGCAGCTCCGTGGGCGTCTTGGCGATCAGGTTGATATGGCAGTTCTTGGCGATGCGGCCCGCGTCCTGCCGCTCCCGCAGATAGATCTCATACCCGTTGATCATCAGAAAGCCGGGCTGGCTCAGGTCGGTGTGGTCCATCATGATCTCATGGTCCGTGATGGCCAGGATGCTGTACCCGTGATCGCGATAGAGGTCGCGCATCTCCACGGGGCTCAATTTGCCGTCGGAGATATTGGTGTGGGAATGCAGGTTGGCCTTGTAGAACGTGCCCTCTTCGGGAAAAAGATTGTACCGCATGGGATGCCCTCCTTGCAAATATTATCCAATGATTACACAGATAACAATCAGCGCCGCCACCGCCGCGCAGGCGACATAATCCTTATGGGTGATTTTCAGCACCCGCAGCCGCGTGCGGCCCTCGCCGCCGTGATAGCAGCGGGCCTCCATGGCCATGGCCAGGTCCCCCGCCCGGCGGAAGGCGCTGACAAACAGGGGCACCAGCAACGGCACCATGGCGCGGGCGCGCTGCAGCAGATTGCCGCTTTCAAAGTCCGCGCCGCGGGCCATCTGCGCCTTCATGATCTTGTCGGCCTCCTCCAGCAAGGTGGGGATGAACCGCAGGGCAATGCTCATCATCATGGCCAGCTCGTGGGCGGGAAAGCCGATCCTGGCCAGCGGGCTCATCAGCCGCTCCAGGCCATCGGTGAGCACCACGGGCTGGGTGGTGAGCGTCAGCAGGCTTGCCCCCGTCACCAGGAACACCAGCCGCATGGAGAAGCGGATGGCCAGCATCAGCCCCTCCTGGGTGACGCGGATCTTCCACACCTGCAAAAGAACGGTCTCGCCCGCGGAGAAAAAGAGGTTCAGCAAAAAGGTAAAGATCAGGATGATCCGCAGGGGCTTGATGCCCTTGAGCAGCAGCTTCACCGGCAGGTTGGCCGCCTTGGCGGACAGCAAAATGAAGGCGGTGATGGGGATCATGGCCCACAGGCTGCTGCCCAGGAACACCGCCACGATGAAGGCGATGGTCAAGATGATCTTGACCCGGGGGTCCAGGTCGTGCACAAAGCTCTTGACGGGGTAATACTGCCCCAGGGTGATATCCTTAAGCATGGGCAGTCCTCCCTCTCGCCGCCAGAATGGCCGCGCAGACTTCCTCGTTGGTCAGGCAGTCGGGCATATCCACGCCTCCCGCCCGCAGCTTGCGGCAGAGCTGCACGGTCTGGGGCACGTCCAGGCCCATGGCCTCCAGTTCGTCTCCCCGGCTGAAAATCTCCCGGGGCGTGCCCAGCATGGCCAGGCGGCCCTTGTCCAATACCGCCACCCGGGTGGCGATGCGGGCCACGTCGTCCATGTTGTGGCTGATGAGCACGATGGTCACGCCGCCGCGGTGCAGGTCGCTGATGACCTCCATCAGTTCGTCCCTGCCCTTGGGGTCCAGGCCCGCGATGGGCTCGTCCAGCACCAGCACCTCCGGCTCCATGGCCACCACCCCCGCCAGCGCCACCCGGCGCATCTGGCCGCCGCTGAGCTCGAAGGGCGATTTTTCCAGCACCTCCTGGGGCAGATGCACCCGGGCAAAGGCCCGCCGCACCCGGTGATCCAGCTCCTTGCCGGTCAGGCCCTGGTTTTTGGGGCCAAAGGCGATATCCTTATAGACGGTCTCCTCAAACAGCTGATATTCGGCGTACTGAAACAGCAGGCCCACCCGCTGGCGCAGGGCCTTGCGGTCCGCCTCCTTGGCATTGATGTTCTGCCCATCCACCAGCACCCGTCCGGAGGTGGGCTTCAGCAGCCCGTTCAAATGCTGAGCCAGGGTGCTTTTGCCGCTGCCGGTATGGCCGATGAGGGCCAGCAGATCGCCGTTTTCAATGGTAAAATCGATATCCTCCAGGGCGTCGGACTGAAAAGGGCTGCCCTGCTGATACACATGATACAAATGCTCGATGGTTATAGCCATTTCAGCACCTCCCGGGCCATGCTGTCGATATCCATGGCGTCCCGCGAAATCTTCATGCCCCGGGACCGCAGCAGATCGCCCAGGGCCACCATGGGCGGCACGTCCAGGCGCATGCGGCGCATATCCTCCGCCCGGGTAAAGACCTCCTGGGGCTCCCCGTCCATGACGATGTGCCCGCCGTCCATCACCACCACGCGCCCGCAGCGGGCGGCTTCCTCCATAAAGTGGGTGATCCACACCACGGTGATGCCCTGCTCCCGGTTGAGCTTCTCCACGATGGAAAAGACCTCTTCCCTTCCCTTGGGGTCCAGCATGGCGGTGGCCTCGTCCAGTATCAGCGCCTGGGGCTGCATGGCCAGGATGCCCGCGATGGCGATGCGCTGCTTCTGGCCGCCGGACAGCATATGGGGGGCGCGGTCAATGAAATCCAGCATGCCCACGGCCCTTAAGGCCGCCTCGATGCGCGCGGGCATCTCCTCGGTGGGCACACCGATATTCTCCAAACCAAAGGCCACGTCGTCCCGCACGATGCTGGCCACCAGCTGGTTATCGGGGTTCTGAAACACCATGCCCGCCTTTTTGCGGATCTCCCAGGTATTGTCGTCCAGGGCGGTATCCATGCCGCACACCGTCACCGTGCCGGCGGTGGGAATATACAGGCCGTTGAGCAGCTTGGCCAGGGTGCTTTTGCCGCTGCCGTTGTGGCCCAAAATGGCGGTCATCTCGCCCCTGCGGAAGGACAGGTTGATATCGCTGATGGCCAGCCCTTCCCCTTCCTCATAGGCGTAGCTTACGTTTTTCGCCTGCAAAATCGCTTCTTCCATGACAGCTCCCGATCAAACTTATTTTCCGGTTGATTGTACCACGTTTTTTTATAGGAAGCAAGAAACATTCATGATCTCCTCTCTGTACCTTTACTTTCCGTCCAATTTCAAGTATAATAAAACCAGGCTACATCATACAATACGGAGGATCAATCTGTGTATTCGCAAAAAGACTATGACGATATCAGCGCCCAGCGCCGGGGACGGCTGCTGGCCCTGTGTCTGCCCTTCGCGCTGCTGGCGGGGCTGACGCTGCTTTCCTTTCTGATCCGCTGGCCCCAGGGCGTCACGGTGGCGCTGACCATCGCCGCAGGGGCCCTGTTCATCGCGGGCTGGAGCTTTTTCATTTCGCCTCTCAACGCCTACCGCAAGCATATTTTCCATGCCCTCAACGGCCACACCAGCAAGACCCGGGGCGTATTCGTGGGCATGGACGACGAGCGCGTGGAGCGGGAAGGCCTGATTTTCTGGCCCCTGACCCTCAATGCGGGCGCGGGCATCCGGGACGACGGCGACAGGCTGTTCTACTATGACGCCTATCTGGAAAGGCCCGATTTTCAGCCCGGCGAGGAGCTGGAATTGACCTCGTATGACAACCGCGTGATCGCCTGGTCCCGCGTTCAAAAAGAATAGAAGGATGGAACCTGACCATGGAACCGACTGTGCTGGTCTGCGTGACCGTGCAAAAGGAATGCGAACGACTGATCCTGGCCGGCAAGCGGCTGGCCGATAACGGCAATATCGCCCTGCGGGTGCTGCACGTGACGCAGCCCGACGCCGCGCCCCTGGGCAATCCCGACGCCCAGGAGGCCCTCAACGCCCTCTACGCCCTCTCCCGCAAGGCCGGGGCCGAAATGACCCTGCTCTACAACGCCGACGTCCGCGCCGCCATTGTGGATTTCGCCCACCAGGTCAACGCCGTGTGCGTGGTGGTGGGCAGCGACAAGCAGGGCAATTGGGCCATGGCCGAAGCCTTGGAGGACCTGCTGGACGACAGCATCACCATCATGCGCGCATAATACGAAGGAGGACCCGCTATGGCCGTCATCACCCTGAACCCTGCCAGAAGCCAGGGCGTCATCAATAAAAACATCTACGGACATTTTTCCGAGCATCTGGGCCGCTGCATCTATCAGGGCCTTTTTGTGGGCGAAAACAGCCCCATCCCCAACGAGAACGGCATGCGCAAGGCCGCCGTGGAGGCGCTGAAAAATATCCGCGTGCCCGTGCTGCGCTGGCCCGGCGGCTGCTTTGCCGATGAATACCACTGGGAGGACGGCATCGGCCCCAAGGAAGGCCGCAAGCGCATGGTCAACACCCATTGGGGCGGCGTGGTGGAGGACAACAGCTTCGGCACCCACGAATATCTGGAGCTCTGCCGCCAGATCGGCTGCGATCCCTACATCAACGCCAACGTGGGCAGCGGCACCGTGCGGGAAATGAGCGAATGGATCGAATACGTCAACTCTGACGGCGACAGCACGGTGGTCCGCCGCCGCTGGGCCAACGGACGCAAGGACGCCTGGGCCGTCAAATACTGGGGCATCGGCAACGAAAGCTGGGGCTGCGGCGGCAACATGCGGCCCGAGTATTACGCCGACGAATTCCGCCGGTATCAGACCTATTGCCGCCAGTATGGCGACAAACGGCCCTTCCGCATCGCCTGCGGCCCCAACAGCGGGGATTATGAATGGACCCGGGTACTGATGGAGCGGGCCGGGCGGTTCATGGACGGACTGAGCCTGCACTATTACACCGTGTGCGGCGACACCTGGCAGCAAAAGGGCAGCGCCACGCGGTTCACCGCCGAGGAATTCTACAAAACCCTGGTGAAGGCCGCCCATATGGACGAGCTCATCACCCGCCACGACGCCATCATGACTCATTACGATCCCGCCCACCGGGTGGGCCTGATCGTGGACGAATGGGGCTGCTGGTACGACGTGGAGCCGGGCACCAACCCGGGCTTCCTCTACCAGCAGAACACCATGCGCGATGCCCTGGTGGCCGCCCTGACCCTGAATATCTTCAACCGTCATTGTGACCGCGTCGTCATGGCCAACCTGGCCCAGACCGTCAACGTGCTGCAATCCGTGCTGCTCACCGAGGGAGACCGCATTGTGCTGACCCCCACCTATCACGTGTTCGATCTCTACAAAGCCCACCAGGATGCCCGGGAGATCGACTGCTACGTGGACGCGGGCAACACCGGCGCTGGCGACTGGCAGCTGCCCCAGATCACCGCTTCCGCCTCGGAAAAGGACGGCGTGACCACCGTGACCCTGGCCAATCTCAGCGCCGACCGGGCCGAGACCGTCACCCTGCGGGGCGTGGCCGCAAAGGCCGCCCAGGGCCGCGTGCTCACCGGCAAAATGGATCAGTACAACGACTTTGACGCCTCTCCCCTGGCCATTCAGCCCTTGACGGGCATTCAGGTGGAGAAGGACGCCGTCACCATCACCCTGCCCCCCTGCGCCGTGGCCGAGCTGACTCTCCAATGACCAGGCCCTTCTGCCGTCGGTGTCTGTTGGAAGATATGCCCTCCCAGGCGGAATTGGCCCGCTCCGTCCGGGAGCTGGTGGACCTGCTGCCGGAGGAAAACCGCACACCGGAGGAAGAACGCCTCCGCCGTCTGGCCCTCTGCCGAAGCTGCGATCATCTGCTGGACGGCATGTGCGCCCTGTGCGGCTGCTATGTGGAATTGCGGGCGGCCAAGAAGCGGATGGCATGCCCGGACGTGCCGGGAAGATGGGGCTAAAAGGCTATAAAACAGCGCCAAAGCTGCCCGCTTTGACGCTTGTGTTTTTTTTCAAAAATTCGTATAATGGGGGCAGCCTGTTTTTCGGAGGTGCCATGATGGCGCGCACCAAGGATATGACCGTCGGCAATCCGACGAAGCTGATTTTGATGTTTTCCCTGCCCATCATCGCGGGCAGCCTTTTGCAGCAGTTTTACTCGCTGGTGGATTCGCTGATCGTGGGCCGTCAGGAGGGCGTGGCGGCGCTGTCCGCCATCAACGCCTCGGGCTGGCTGGACTGGGGCGTGTCCAGCCTGGCCATCGGCCTGGCCCAGGGCTTCGCCATTCAGATCTCCCAGCGCTTCGGAGCCGAGGATGGCGAGGGGCTGCGCCATGCCACGGGACAGAGCGTGCTGCTGTCCGCGGGGGTGATCGTGCTGCTGGAGGGCGCGGCCCAGGCGGCGCTGCCCCTGATGCTGCGGCTGCTGCAAACGCCTGCGGAAACCTTTGACATGACGCTGATCTACCTGCGCGTGATCTTCGGCGGCCTGGCCCTGGTGATGACGGGCAACCTGGCCGGGGCCTTCCTGCGGGCGGTGGGGGACAGCCGTACGCCCATGATCGCCATCACGGTGTCCACGCTGCTGAATATCGGCCTGGACGCCCTGTTTGTGATGGGGTTCCGCTGGAGCGTGGTGGGCGCGGCGGCGGCCACCGTTACGGCCCAGGGCCTCAACGCGGTCATCTGCCTGACGGCGGCGGCGCGGCTGCCGGTTTTCCGCTTGCGTCAGGAGCATCTGCGGCCCCAGCCCGCCGTGTGGAAGCGGCTGCTGCGGCTGGGGATGCCGGTGTCCATGGGCTATGTGATCATCAGCGTGGGCGGATTGGTGCTCCAGCGGGTGGTGAACGGCTATGGCTTCCTGTTCATGGCGGGCTTCAATGCCGCCTCCCGGTTCCAGGGCATGATGGAGATCGCCGGGTCTTCCCTGGGGGTGGGCGTGGCCACCTTCGCGGGGCAGAATTTCGGCGCGGGCAAGCATGAGCGGGTGCGGGAGGGCGTGCGCAGATCCGCTCTGGTGGCCGTGGGCCTGGCGCTGGCCGTCATGACCGTCATGCTGCTGGTGGGAAAGGGCCTGCTGAGTCTCTTTATTCACGATGATCCCGAGGTGGCCGCCCAGGTGCTGACCTATGGCTGGCATTTCCTCACCATCATGAGCCTGGGCATGACGCCGCTGTATCTGCTGTTCGTCTTTCGCTCCGCCTTGCAGGGCATCGGCGATACGCTGATCCCCATGCTCAGCGGCGGGGTGGAATTGATCATGCGCGTGGGCACGGTGCTGCTGCTGCCCCGGCTGCTGGGCGAGTGGGGCGTCTATCTGGCGGAGGTGCTGGCCTGGCTGGGCGCCATGCTGCTGCTGGTGGCGGGGTATGGATACCGGATGCGGACGCAACTTTCGTGATGGTATTTGATTTAGCTGAAGATGCTGCAAAACAGAAATTGGCAAGTTAGTTAACAAGATCCTGCTGGCCTTCGGCCGGCAGGATCTAAAACAGACGCTGTCAAATTACCGCTTTCGCTTCCCCTGGGCTCACGCCTCGTCCGGCTGCTGGCCGTCGTGGGCCTTCCAGGCGCATTCCGTCAATTGCATGTGGGTGAACACCGCCTTGAAGCTGCTGTCCTCCGGGCTGCAGGCGTAAATGCCAAAGCGGATCTTGCCCGCGCCCTCCCACATATGGCAGACCCGCATCTGGGAGAAGCTCTCGCCGTCCTGGGAGCATTCGATGCAGTAGTCGTCCTCCCGGCGGCTGAACCGGTACCACATCACTTTGACATCCGCGGGGATGGCCGTGGTGGCCCAGTCGGAATAGCCGTGGTTGGTGACCACGGAGCCCAGGTGCTGGAAGCGCTCGTTTTCATATTCCACCGAGCCCTTCAGCCAGTTTTCGCTGTCCAGGTACATGACGATGCCGCATTGATCAAAACGGTGATGGCTCTGGGAAAAGTCCGTCCGGACGATGAAGGAAAAGTATTTTTCTTCCGTTTCCATTTGCAGCACCGGCGCGTTGTCGTTGCGGAAGTGGTAGTAGGTGCGCTGCCACAGGTCGGTATGGGGCCGGGTGGTGATCTCGATGCGGTCCGGGGCCATCACGCAGGCCGCGGGCTCCCGGGTCCATGTCAGCCGGTCAAGGTTCATGGGATGTTCGCTTCCTTTCTTTGGAATTCGCATCAAATAGTGATCGGCGTCCTCGCCCGTCCGGCGCGCGCCGCATTTCAGCATGACCTTCTGGGAGGCAACGTTGCTTTTCAGCACCCGCAGATAGATTTCGTCCTCCGGGATGATTTGGCTGGCGATATCGATGATGCGCTTTAATCCCGCCGTGCCGTAGCCCCGGCCCCGGTCCTCCCTGCGGATGCTGTACCCGATGTGCCCCGCGCCGTTTCGCAGCGCCTCGGTCAGATAATGGCGGATGCGGAACTCGCCCACCAGCCGCCCGCCGTCCCACAGATAATAGTAGGTTTGGGGTACGAACCAATCGGGCATGCCCACGGGATGCTCCTCGGCCATCAAGGCGGGGAGCACTTTTTCCATATATTCCGCAAAGGAAACGCCGTGGTAGGGGTTGGTCAGGCCGTTTTCATCGGCGGGCAGGGCCGTGGTGTAGGCCCATTGGGCGGCGGCGTCCCGCAGGTTGAGCTTGCGCAATTCCATGTCGAGCCTCGTCAAAACAGGTCCAGCGTGCTGCCGAGGTAGATTTCCTCCCGCACGTTCAATTGATACTCCGGCTTGGTCATATAATACAGCAAAAATTCCAGGATCAGGGCGCTGCCCAGGCTGCGGCCCTCGATTTTGAAATGGGAAAAGCCCATGGGCAGATAGGTGTTTTGGATGTCCTCGATGCCGATGAAGCCGGGATTGCGCATGGCGTCGGAGAAGCGATAGCCCCGGGCGGCGTGGGGCGAGGCGCAGCGGTGCTCCGCGTCCAGGCCCAGGCTCTTGCGGCTGACCGCCTCATAGCAGGCCCGGCGGTCAGGACAACGGAACCAGCAGCACTCGTTGCACAGGAATTCCACCTTTTGCTTTTGCGCTGCGGGCAGGGCGCGCAAGCGGTCAAAGTCCTTGTTCAGCCGGAAATCCGGCACCACAAAGGAGAATTCCGGGCGGCCAAGCTCGGCCTCCAGCTGCGCGAATTCCGTCAAAACTTTTGTGGTGGAGGAGACGAAATAGAAGCCGGGGTAATTTTGCCGCAGATAGTCCAGCAGCAGATCGGAATGGAGGATCACGCCGCTGGACACGCGGCTTTTTTCAAACAGTCGGCACAGGACGTTGCATTTGCGGTCTGTGAGGTGCTCCGGCTCCAGCAGGGAATTGCTGAAGGTCAGCCGGGCGGATACGCCGTATTCCGCCATCAGCGCCGCCGCGTCCTCCGCCCGGTCTTCCCCAAAGCCCACCCGGCCCCCGCCCCACAGGCAGTCGGCGGGCGCGCCGTAGATGGAGCCGATGCCGCACCAGGGATAAAACCAATCCCGATGCTCCCGGAAAAGGGGCAGAAAGGCGCGATACAGGTCATAGAATTCAAACAGCCCCGGCAGATGATAGATAGCCTTCATTTTTATAACCCATCAGAACAAATTTTGCAGGAGCCATTCCACCGCGCGGCCCTGCTGCTCCTGGGCGGAAAGGACGGCCTCGCCATCCCCGGCCTGCGGGCCGTAATTGCCAAACTGCGCGTGGTTTCCGCCTTCGATCTCGTATTCCTTGGCGCTGTCCGGCAGGTACGGGCGGCCCTTTTCCAGCTTTGCCCTGTTCAGCACGCCATCCTCCGAGCCGTAAATCGTGACCACGGACAGGTGATCGTCCAGCGCCTTGGTGGGATAGGCGGCCAGCAGCACGACGCCATTCAGGCGCTCCCCGTGGCCCGCGGCATAGACGGCGGCCATGGCCCCGCCCAGGGAATGCCCGCCGATATACCAGCGGTCATAGTCATGCCGCGCCATGACGGCATCCGCCTTGGACAGACCGAAAAACGCCAGGCGGAAGGGCATTTTGACCAGGCACACGTCCATGCCCTGGGCCGCCAGGCGATGCAGCAGCGGCGCGTAGGCGGTCTCCTCCACCTTGGCTCCCGGATAGAAGATCAGGGCGTCGGTCTCCGAGGGACCGTCAAACAGCCAGCCGTAATCGGTGGGGGTCACGGACACCGCTTCGTCGGATTCCAGGGCCGCCTGGGCGTCCGTGTCCGCGTGATAATATTGGCCTGTGTAGAGCAGAAAAGCCCCGGCCAGAAGTACGATGACAACAAGCGGGATCAGCCATATCCGTTTACGCCGCATGGTTCTTGTTCAGCTCCCTTTCCACTTTGTTCAGGGTATCAAAGAATCGCAGGGTGGCGATGGCTGGGCCCATCAGCGGCAGGCCGAAGGTGTTCCAGCCGAACATGTGCCACCAGGAGGTGTAGGGCCCGGGGACGCCCAGGGCGATGGCCTTTGCCTTCAATTCTTCGCAGATCCGCGCCATCCAGATCAATGGATAAATGAACAGCGTGGGGATGCCCAGCAGATAGGCCCGCCAGTATTTCATGGTTTTGTGGCCCAGGATCTCGTCGATTTCGTCCTGCAAACCGCCCAGGGGCATATAGAACAGCAGAAAAATGCCCGCGGTGAAAAAATCGATGAAGCCGATCCAGAAACCGGGCCGATGGGTGTGCTTGAATCTCATTTGGCGTACTCCTGCATGCACCAGCGGGCGATGCGGACGATCAGCTCCGCGGGCAATTCCCGGTCATAGGGCAGGCGGATGGCGCCCTTGCTCACGTCATACCCTTCCAGCTCCTCGGCAAACACCGCTGTGGCCTCGCCGCCGGGATAGAGGCCCAGGTGCTTCCTGGAGGCGGCGAAGTGGATGAGGTTGCGGCCCTTCCAGTAGGTGGGCATGCTCCAGGAGATGCGCTCCTCCGCCTCCGGCAGCGCATCCCGCAGGAGGCTCCGCAGCTCCCGCAGCCGGGGCTGGAGAGCGGGGTCCAGCTGGCTGATGTATTCGTCGATTGTCCGGGGCTTTTCGCAGGAATGGCTTTGCTCTTGCCGGGCGAAGGCGCGATGGCACTTGGGACAGATCCACATGGTTTTATTCCTTTCCAGTCAGCGCCGCCGCCGCGATTTCCCGCGTGGGCCAGAAGGCGCACAGGTGGAGCCGGGTGACCGTTGCCATAAGAGGCTGAAAGCTCCGCACCAGCACGGGCAGGGCAGCGCAGACCGTCTCCGGCTCATCGATCAGCAGCGTGGCGTGGGGCGTCCAAGGGCGCTGAGAAGAAGCATGGAGATCGCAGGCGTCATGGAGGGCGTCCAGCAGCCTGTTTCGCTCCGGCGCGGCGAAAAGCACCTTGCCCGGCGCAAAAATGCCGATATGGCTGATGTGTATGGGGACAGGAGAAAACTCCGCCGCGGCCTTTTGCAGCAGTCCGGCGGCTTTTTGCTCTTCCGTCAGGGAGAAGGTGGCCAGGCTGATATGGTAGGGCAGTCCCGGCGTCTGCGTGCCTGTGAAGCCCGCTTCCCGCAGCGCGAGATACCATTGGCCCATGCGCCGCTGCGTTTCCGCGTCCAGGTCCGCCATCAGGGTCAGAAATTGCTCGGCCATCCCTTTTCCCTCCTTTTGCTCCATTATACACAAAGCGCTCGCCAGTGTCCACCGCTCCGCGGCGGATGATTGATCTTTTGGGGATTTCTGCTATAATCAAAAGGCAGGAGGCATGGATGATGGAAGAATTGCTGAATAAACCCTATTGGGTCATCGATTTTCTGCCCCGGCAGGTGCCCGCGAAGGGCGGCGGGCAGTTTTTCGCGGTGGAGGAATACTATCTGCGCTCCCCGCTGCGCCGAGGCTTCGCGGAGATCCTGCTGAAGCTCAATTGCTATTACGATATTGAGGTCTGCGAGCCGGAAACGGAAAAATGGCAGAAAAATCCTCCGCCGGAGGCGCTGTTTTCCTGGATCGCGGACAACGAAAAGGACCTGTGCGTGCTGCTCCCTGCGGAAAACGCGCTGATCACAGCAAACCGGGACGATCTGTATATGACGGTGTACGCTCCGTCGGAGGAGCTGCTGCAATTGCTGCGCTCCCTGGCTGCGGCATCGGGGCTGTTTCTGTGGCAGCCGCCGCGGGAGGAATGAAGCATCAGGGAAACAGGGATTGGCAATTGATACTGACCACAAATTAATAACATACGCAAACAGAAATTTGGCGGGGACTCATAGAGCCAATAAGAGATCCTGCTGGCCTGCGGCCAGCAGGATCTCCTGTTGACTATATTTACCCCTATCGAATTTCTGTTTATTAATTCAATGAAGGTTCGACACGAATCGTCCGGAACAGCCCTGCGGCACCCAGACACGCAATGCCGCAGATGCCCAGCGCCAGGGGCAGGGAGGCGTCGGCGGCGCGGCCCAGGCCAATATCCAGCAGCACGATGAGGCTGTCGCTGATCATGGCGTTGAGGCTCAGGGCGGTGGCGCGGTCCGGGGTGGCGATCTTCTCGTTTTCCAGGGCGCCGGCCAGGGGAGAAAACAGGGCGGCCAGGGCGGTGAGCAGGGTGACGAGCAGGATGGAGAGCGGTCCGGAGCGGGTGAGGGCCAGCAGGCCCATGCACAGGGCGGAGAGCAGCAAAAGGCCGATCCCCATGGGCCGTCGGCCCATCCGTCGGGTCAGCCGGGCGGACAGCGGGCCGCAGAGCCCGGCCAGGGAGGCGAGGAGAAAGGCCGCGCCGATAGCCCGTTCAGGGAGCCCGCAGCGCAGGTATTGCAATTGATTAAAGTAGATCGTCACGCAATGGACGGTCTCGGAGAACACTGCGGCGCAGATCACCAGCGCCAGCATGCCCGGCATGCGGAAATGCGTCCGGGCCAGCCTGCCCAGGGGCTCCCGCGGCGTTCGGGCCTCCTCGGGGCGCACTTCCCGCAAAAATAAGGTCAACAGGGCAGCCAGCGCATAAGTAACCACCGTCCACAGCGCTGTCTGCCGATATTGACCGCTGAGAAAGGCCGTGTAGAGCAGGCCGGACAGCAGCACGCCCGCCTCCCCGGCGGCAAAATACCAGCCGGAATTGCGCTGGGCATCCCGGGGCGGGGCGGAAAGATACAGCATGCTGGCGTCCACGCCGGAAAGGCCGCTGATGACCACCGCCAGCAGCAGGCGCTCCGTCAGGAAGCCCAGAAAGCTTTCCGCCCGCCAGAAAATGACCTTTGTGACCAGAAACAGGGCGTTGCACAGGATCATCACCCGCCGGTAGCCCAGGCGGTCCGCCGCCCAGCCCCAGGGGATCTCCAGCGCCATGGACAGCGCCACGCTGATCCCTTCGATGGCCGTGATCTGAAAGACGCTCAGCCCCGCCGCCTGCCGATACAGCGTGGCCACGGCGGCATAAAACACCATGCCCTGCAAAAACGTGATGGCGCAGAGCAAATAGATATTTCTTTTGCGCATACAAAATAAGCCTCCTTTGATTTTCGGGCACAGCAAATAAAGCGGATGGAGCTGCGGCGAAAATCAGGTGGGCGTACACATGGCGCTGGGGCTTCCTTTCATGAACTGAATAAAGTATACAGGCAAAGGCGGCGGCTGTCAAGGTGCGGGCCGCGCCTGTTTATTTGATAAAATCGTTCTCCCGGGTGCAGATTTATTTGTTCTGCGTATTGCCAAATCGTCAATTATTGGGTATAATGTAAATGGCATGGAATGTTTTGTTCCATGCGACCACTAAATGATTATTTTAAGGAGGTCTTTCCCATGGTGAAAGTTGCTATCAACGGTTTTGGCCGCATCGGTCGTCTTGCTTTCCGTCAGATGTTCGGCGCCGAGGGCTACGAAATCGTTGCCATCAATGACCTGACCAGCCCCAAGATGCTGGCCCACCTGCTCAAGTATGACACCGCCCAGAAGGGTTACTGCGGCGTGATCGGCGAAAACAAGCACACCGTCAGCTCCAAGGAGCCCGAATTTGAAGAAGACGGCAAGACCGTGAAGGTCCCCGGCTCCATCACCGTGGACGGCAAGGAAATCACCATCTACGCCGAGCCCAAGGCCCAGAACCTGCCCTGGGGCAAGCTGGATGTGGACGTGGTGCTGGAGTGCACCGGCTTCTATACCAGCAAGGCCAAGAGCCAGGCCCATATCGACGCCGGCGCCAAGAAGGTCGTCATCTCCGCTCCTGCCGGCAACGATCTGCCCACCGTGGTTTACAACGTGAACAACAGCGTGCTGACCAAGGAAGACAAGATCATCTCCGCCGCCAGCTGCACCACCAACTGCCTGGCCCCCATGGCCAAGGCCCTGAACGACGCTTTCCCCATCGTCAGCGGCATCATGACCACCGTGCATGCTTACACCGGTGACCAGATGATCCTGGACGGCCCCCATCGCAAGGGCGACCTGCAGCGTGCCCGTGCCGGCGCCGCCAACATCGTGCCCAACAGCACCGGCGCTGCCAAGGCCATCGGCCTGGTCATCCCCGAGCTGAACGGCAAGCTGATCGGCTCTGCCCAGCGCGTGCCCGTGCCCACCGGCTCCACCACCCTGCTGGTTGCCGTTGTCAAGGGCAAGGACATCACCAAGGAAGCCATCAACGACGCCATGAAGGCCCAGTCCTCTGAGTCCTTCGGCTACACCACCGAGAAGCTGGTCTCCAGCGACATCATCGGCATGACCTACGGCAGCCTGTTCGATGCCAACCAGACCATGGTCCAGAAGATCGACGACGACACCTATCAGGTGCAGGTCGTGTCCTGGTACGACAACGAGAACAGCTACACCAG